>JAFDFH010000189.1 GCA_019309945.1 Deltaproteobacteria bacterium | reverse complement strand
GCTATGCTCCTCTTTTGATTCCGGATTACCAACCAACTTACTGTAACTGGAATCGAAATGAGTATAGCCTTTTTAATTGGAATTCAAGGCTTACTGCAATATAGCAAGCTTAGTAGCGATATTAATTTTGGTTCCGGCTTGTCCGGGTTTGGAGGTGTCAATGGAAAAGGAACATAAAGAGTTTTATGAAAGGTTAGAACAAAAAGGGTTCTCCCGAAGGGACTTCATGAGGTACTGTACGTTCCTTACGGCGACCATGGGGCTGTCATCTTCATTTGTCCCAAAGGTAGCGGAAGTGTTTGCCGCACCGACCCAGCGTCCGACGGTCATTTGGCTGAATTTCGGGGAATGTACGGGATGTACGGAAGCAGCCCTACGAACCGTGTATCCATCGATCGATGAACTGATTCTTGAAATTCTGGATTTTGCATATCATGAAACCATCATGGCCGCTGCGGGGGATCAGGCCGAAGAGCAGCTCAAACACGCCGTGGAAAAAAATAAAGGAAAATTCATCTGCGTGGTTGAAGGAGCGATTGCCACCAAATTCAACGGCGCTTACGGCAAAATCGGCGGTCGGACATTTTTGGAAATCGCCAAGGAGGTCTGTCCCCAGGCGGCTGCCGTGATTTGCATCGGTGCCTGCTCTTCATTTGGAGGCGTCCAGGCGGCGGCACCCAATCCGGGCGGATATAAGAGCGTCAGCCAAGCACTGGGCATCAAAACGGTCAATATTCCCGGGTGTCCGCCAAATCCGGTCAATTTTGTGGGAACCATTGTCAACTATCTCCTCCTCGGCAAACTACCGGCTCTTGATGATCTTGGCCGGCCGCTTTTTGCCTATGGGAAAACCATCCACGATCAGTGTCCGCGACGGAGTCATTTTGAAAATGAGGAGTTTGTCCTTGAGTTCTGTTCGGAAGAAGCGGCCCTGGGTTACTGTTTGTACAAAATGGGCTGCCGGGGACCGGAAACTTACAACAACTGTCCCATCGCCAAGTTCAACGACGGCACCAGCTGGCCGGTCGAAGCCGGGGCTCCTTGCATCGGCTGCAGTGAACCGGACTTCTGGGATAAGTTTACCCCGTTTTTTGAGGAACTGTAGCCAATCGAACGGATTAAAAGATTATCTTTTTAGGAAAAAGGGGAGGAGATCATATGGCCAAAAGAATAACAATTGATCCGATTACCAGAATAGAGGGGCACCTCAGGATAGAAGTCGAGGTGGCCGGAGGTAAAGTCGTCAATGCCTGGAGCTCAGGCCAGATGTTCCGGGGAATCGAGTTGATTTTGCAGGGACGCGATCCCCGGGATGCGCCTCGCTTCGTGCAACGTTCCTGCGGGGTCTGAACGTACACCCATGCGCTGTCCTCGGTGAGGGCAATTGAAGATGCCGTGGGTGTCACGATACCTAAGACTACGAGAATTCTAAGAAATCTTCTTCATGGGGCCCAGTTCCAGCATGACCACATTGTTCATTTCTATCACCTCCATGCCCTGGACTGGGTGGATGTGGTCAGCGCGCTCAGCGCGGATCCAAAAAAAACCGCAGCCCTGGCGGACAATGTCAGTAGCGGCCCCTATGGTGGCACGGTTTATTTTAAAGACGTCCAGCAGCGCCTCAAGACCTTTGTGGACAGCGGCCAGCTCGGTCCGTTTGCCAATGCCTACTGGGGGCATTCCGCTTACAAACTGCCGCCCGAAGCCAACCTGATGGCCACGGCCCATTACATTGAAGCGTTGCGCCTGCAGTCCAAAACCGCGCGGATGCAGGCCATATTTGGCGGCAAAAACCCGCACCCGCAGTCTCTGACCGTCGGTGGTATAACCTGTCTCAAGGACTTGAATGCGGACCGCATTGCCGAATTTTTGTACATCTGGAAAGAAACCCAGAATTTTATTAAAAACGTTTATGTGCCGGATCTGCTGGCGGTGGCTTCCTTTTACAAGGACTGGGGTGCTATCGGCGGGACCAGCAACTTCCTGGCCTGGGGAGAACTTCCGCAAACCGACCAGGAACCCGAAAGTCTCTTTATGCCCAGGGGCGTAATTTTCAACCGCAATCTGGCCGGGGTAAAGATGGCCCACCAGGACCGGGTGACCGAACACGTGGCGCGCTCATGGTATGAAGGCGGTGCTGACAGACATCCCTACGAGGGTGAGACCAAACCGTTGCAGGAAGACCCGAAATACAGGCCCGGTGACGGCCAATATTCCTGGTTCAAAGCACCGCGTTATGAAAATGAGCCTTGCGAGGTCGGCCCTCTGGCCCGGGTGCTGGTGGCTTATGTCAAGGGTCACCCGAATATCAAACCGGTGGTCGACAATGTGCTCAAAACCCTGGATATTCCGGCTTCGGCCCTGTTCTCAACCCTGGGGCGCACGGCTGCCCGGGGTATCGAAACTCTGGTAATCGGCGAAGCCATGCAGGAATGGACGATGGAGCTTTTGGAAAATATCAGAGAAGGTGATGCCCGCACCTGCGAACCTTATGAAATGCCGGAAAGTGCCATGGGCGTCGGGCTCAATGATGTCGCCCGGGGCGCCCTGGGCCACTGGATCCAGATTGAAAATAAAAAGATCAAAAACTACCAGTATGTGGTGCCTTCCACCTGGAACCTGGGACCGCGGGATTCCGCCGGCAAGCTGGGACCGGTGGAAGAAGCCCTGATCGGCACGCCGGTGGCCGATCCCAAGAAACCGCTGGAAATTTTGCGAACGGTGCATTCTTTTGATCCGTGCATTGCCTGCGGGGTTCACGTCATCGACCCGGATTCCAACGAGGTGTACAAGATCAGGGTACTGTAACCATTAGCTAAAATTAGCTAAAATCACATAGCCTCCCGCTTTTTCGGGGGGCTGTGTGATTTTCCGGGTGTTGACTATTTAGTGCACGTCCAGAAACGAGGATTTTTGTTCGAGATCAAGGCCTGCGAAAAATTTTGCTGCAGCCATATAGTTAATATTCCGAGGATAACATTTTGAGCATAACGCAGAGATCGGCAAAAAGACCGTTTCTGGAGATGTTTGCAACAGATCAGCGGCGGAACAACGCCCGATACGTTTCTTGTGACATATGAACCCAAGCGACCAAAATCCATTTGACGAAATTTATGCCACCGACGTTATGGTTCTGGGCATCGGCTGTATCCTTTATTGCGATGAGGGATTTGGCGTACGGGTCGTTGAAAAAATGGAAAGGGAATACGAATTCCCGCAGGAGGTTCTACTGGTCGATGGCGGAGTTCTGGGTATTAGCCTCCTGGGGGTGATCTCCAAACCCAACCATTTGATCGTTGTCGATGCCATTCGAAATAAAGGCAAACCAGGTGATTTGTATCGTTTGGAGGGCGATGCGATACCGGAAAGGATCCGGGCCAAAAATTCTTTACACCAGGTTGATTTTTTAGAGGCCCTAACCCTGTGTCAGGCCCTTGATCATGTACCGAAAACGGTGATCATCGGAGTTGAACCGGAGGATATTGATACCCTTAGCCTTGATTTGACACCCACCATCCAGGCTAAGGTCGATCCGGTAATCGAAATGGTCCTGGCTGAACTTGAACGTTTAGGTGTATCCTATAAGAAAGGAACATCGCATAATGTGTCTTGCAATCCCTTCTAAAATAACACAAATTAAGAATAACATGGCAACGATCGATGTAGACGGTGTAAAAAGAAAAGCCAGTCTTTTGCTGCTTGAAAACGCCGGGATTGGGGATTATGTCATTGTCCATGCCGGCTTTGCCATTCACAAAATAGATGAAGCGGCGGCCCTGGAAACCCTGAAACTTTTAAAAGAGGCGGTCGCATTGGTCGAGGGAGGAGGAAGTGGTCGAGAGTAGATCGTTTTTACCATGACAGAAACTTGGATTGCCAAACGGTTGAAGGTTAAAGGAATTGTACAGGGAGTCGGCTTTCGACCTTTTGTATTTCAGCTTGCCGTACACTATGGCCTGAAAGGTGAAGTGCTCAACACCGCCTCAGGCGTATCCATCCACATTGAGGGACGTGCCGGACAGGTTGCCTCTTTTGAAAGGGATCTTTCCGCGCAAAGCCCGCCCCTGGCATATGTTTTCGAAATTTCCAGCCAAACGGAAACCATAAAAAAATACACTGATTTTGCCATTGTAAAAAGCCAAAGCGGCTCCGAAAGGTCCACCTTGATCTCACCGGATGTTTCGGTTTGCAACGATTGCCTGCAGGAACTGTTTGACCCCGACAACCGGCGCTTCCGATATCCGTTTATAAACTGCACCAACTGTGGCCCCCGCTATACCATCATTGATGATATCCCTTATGATCGACCCAACACTTCAATGCGACCTTTTAAAATGTGCGCGACCTGCCAGGCCGAGTATGAAGATCCTAAAGACCGCCGGTTCCATGCCCAACCGAATGCCTGTGCCGCCTGCGGCCCTCACGTTTCTCTTCATGACAACAGAGGCCAAAAGATCGATGATCTAGACCCGATCGAAAAGACCGTTGAGCTGTTAACCCAAGGGTATATCGTAGCCATTAAAGGGCTTGGCGGTTTTCACCTGGCCGTGGATGCCGAAAATACAGTCGCCGTGGCCCGGCTTCACAAAAGAAAACATCGGGAAGAAAAACCCTTTGCCATTATGTCAAGAAATATTGAAGAAATTCAGGCCTATGCCCATGTGCCGCCTGAAGAACAAAAACTCCTTAGTTCTCCACAGCGCCCCATTGTGCTTCTTAAGAAAAAGAGGCCCCATTCAATATCGGCGGAAGTATCCCCCCGCAATAAATATTTTGGAACCATGTTACCCTATACCCCGCTTCACTATCTCCTTTTGAATAATAATTTTACAGCCTTCGTGATGACCAGCGGCAATTTAAGCGAAGAACCCCTTGCTATTGATAACGGGGACGCCTTTGAACGGCTGAGTGATATTGCCGACTATTTTCTGATTCACAACAGGGATATTTACCTTCGAAGTGATGATTCGATTGTCAGACGGTCAGGCGGCGCCACACGGTTTATTCGCCGATCGCGAGGGTTTATTCCTACGCCTGTTTTTCTGAATCATAGCGTACCGCAAATCCTTGCCTGTGGCGCTGAACTGAAAAGCACGGTCTGCCTGACCAAGGCTAACAATGCCTTCTTGAGCCAGCACATCGGGGATCTTGAGAATCTGGCAACCTATGAATTCCTTAAATTGACCGCCGAACACATGCAGCGCATTCTCGACATCCATCCTGAGATTATCGCCTACGACCTACATCCGGATTATCTGAGTACCCGGTATGCAGAGGAACAGACCAATATAGAAAAAATCCAGGTTCAGCATCACCATGCCCATATCGTCAGCTGCATGGCCGAAAACAGGGTTGATGGTCCGGTCATCGGGCTATCTTTTGACGGCACCGGCTATGGAAGCGATGGCAACCTATGGGGTGGAGAAATACTCATTGCTGAAGCGGACCGGTTTACCCGGGCGGCACACCTTGCCTATATTCCCATGCCCGGGGGGGCTTCAGCCATTAAGGAACCCTGGCGTATGGCCGTCAGCTATCTTTACGATACCTTTGGCGAAGCGCTTTGGGACCTTGATCTTCCTGTATTTAATAAA
>JAFDFH010000188.1 GCA_019309945.1 Deltaproteobacteria bacterium | reverse complement strand
AGTTCAAATTTAAGGCGTGCAAATTTTGTAATCATGAGGCGTACTTATCGTACGTTGAATGATTGCGAAATGCAGCACAACGCAGAAGTTGGACTTTTTACGAAACCGTCAAGTTTTAATCGCGAGTTTTTCAAATATGGAATCGGAAACCCGGATTATCCAGTTGCGCTGTCTTTCAGTGGCATAATGAATACAACCGCACCGCAACCGGGTTCGGGTTCGTATCAGAAATTCACAGGCCATTCGATTCGGTTCAAGTTCAACAACAAAATAAAACGGCTGACATTGTGTGTGCTCGGCCTGAATTTCTGAAAGCATGTCCTCGGCAAGCGGCATCCAATAAATGCCCGCCACACCGGCAGGCCCAAAGTTTTCCTCCAGATAAGCCTTGATTTTTTGATGGTCTTCGGGTCTCAGCTCGTCGATTACATATTGTTTCATAGAAATAAATCTATCACAGTTCGTGGAACCGTGCAAGTTGTATAGAGACCTTTGAAAAATGGTAATTTTTGTTCGCGTTCAAGGAAGGCGACCAAATTTTAAATCAGGTTCAACCACAGGAATATATAGAATATTTCGAGGATTTAAATTTGAGTCTGACGCAGAAATCGGGCAAAAAGTGCCGTTTTGCAAAGGTCTCGTATAATGAACGACCCCCGGCCGGCCACGGCCTATCGACAAATAACAATCCTAATCTTAAGACAGCCAACTGCGGGAAATTCAAGCCGACAGATTTCATTCCATTTATCGAGTTTTTCAATGTAATCGGTGTAATCTGCTAAATTTGCGGATTAAAATTAACTTGATTATGACTAGAGGTAAGGCTATAATTTAATACTGAATTTTAATCGCCGTGGACTTTCTGGACGGACACTAGGTAACTTCTCAATATGTTCTGGTAGGCCCGCTGCGCCATCCGCTGGTAGGTTTAACCATAAGTTTTTGAGAAGTTACTAAATTTGGATTCAAGTTTACAATAATAATACGTTTGTTTCGGTAATTGTATCCATGATCGCAATAAATTTATACCTCAGCGCTTATATCGGGTTCTACCTGCTCAGCACGGGGCTGGATCTGGCTGTCGATAAACTGAATGCCACTCATCTTGAAAAATATGGCAACCGGGTTCCTCATGTTTTTAAAGGAATCATTGACACCCAAGAACTCGCTAAGATCAGCCGCTATACCCTGAATAACATCCGGTTCACACGGGTTCGCACGAGCACCGCTAAAATTATTTTTCTTTTTATCATCCTTTTCGGGATCCCCCCCTGGTTGTCCAGATCCCTGGCTCAAATCAATTTTGTGCTCGCAGGCCTTATTTTTTTTGCCGTCCTGGGCTTGATGTCCGGCATTGTTGAGCTACCTTTTGATTTTTACCATAGCTTCATTATTGAAGAGCGATTTGGTTTTAATACGAGGACGTATAAAATCTGGATTTTGGATCTGGCAAAGTCGGTTCTGCTGCTGGCTGTATTGGGAGGTATCCTCCTTACGGGGTTACTCTTGATGATCAGATATACGGGCAACATCTGGTGGATTTGGGCCTGGGCATTTTTTATGTCTTTTCAATTGCTCATGACGGTTCTTTATCCGACGGTGATTGCACCTATGTTCAATAAATTTACACCCCTTGAAAGCCCCGACCTGAAAAGGAAAATAAAACATCTGGTTAAAACGGCAGGGTTTTACGTGGAAGGTATTTACCAGATGGATGCAACCCGGAGAACCCGACATACCAATGCATATTTTTCAGGACTGGGGAAAACGAAGCGGATTGTGCTGTTCGATTCTTTGATTACGTCTCACAGCCAGGACGAAATTCTGGCGATTGTGGCCCATGAAATTGGACATTTAAAGAAAAATCACATAAAAAAACAAATAATGATTGCCGGTATTGTCTCTTTGTTTCTTTTTTATTTAACATCAAAATTACTAATATCCCCTGTGATGTATGCGAGTTTCGGATTTCAATCAATATCCCTTTATGCAGGCCTATTTCTGGTGGCTGCGATATGGGAACCGGTTTCTTTTTTTCTCTCCCCGTTCGGTAGGGCCATTTCCAGGAGGTTTGAGCGGGAGGCGGACCTTTACGCCCTCGGGGCCTTAAAAACCGCAAAGCCCCTTTCAATGGCATTGAAAAAAATGGCCGCAAAAAACCTTGCCAATCTCCAGCCCCACCCCCTTCATGTTTTGTTAAATTATTCCCATCCACCTTTTATCGAGAGAATCGAGCATCTCGAGCGCGCAGGCTCCCATCATCCCAGGTGATTCCGAGTTCCTTGCCGTGATTTTTAACCCTTTGACACAAATATTGATTTAATTTATATACAATAGCCAAAAATCAGGCATAAAAAGCAACTGACATGAAAAAATATATTTTATTATCCTTTTTAGCTGTTCTGTTTTACCTAATACCGATTCAGCCGGGATATACTCAACTTAAAAAAGACGCCGCCCGGATCGAAGCCCTGAAAACCCAACTAAAACTGGATATTATTCTGGTTCTAGATAATTCCGGGAGTATGAAAAAAAACGATCCTAAATTTTTGACCCAAAAGTTTGTGGCGGAGTTGCTGACCGGTTTTGGGGAAAATTGCCGTGTCGGAATGGTTATCTTCGATCAGTCCGCCACGCTTATCGAGCCCTTAACGGATATGACCGATCAGTTGGGCCGAGCCAACTTATCGCAAAGCATCCATAAGTTGGATTTCAATGGACTGTTTACCAATACGCCGGCAGGCATCGAAAGAGCCATGTATGAACTAAAAATCCACGGTCGATCTGGTGCCCGCCGGCTTATTATTCTACTCACGGATGGTATTATCGATACGGGTAACAAGCAGCGGGATCTCATAAAAGAAAAATGGCTCAAGGGAACATTGACTGAAGAGAGCAAACAGGCAGATATCCGTATCTTTAGCATTGCATTTACGGACAAGGCTGACTTCAGTCTTATTCAGACCTTGGCCCTCAAGACGGATGGTGAATACTTCAGAGCTTATCAGGCCGAGGATATTCAAAATATTTTTAACAAAATCTTTGCAATGATCACAGAACCGCCAGACCAACACGGGATGCCCAGATCCTCAGCTGCAAAAACAGCGTCGTCCACATCGCCAACCATCGATGAAGAAATACCTGCGATCCGGAAAAGTGAATCGGTAAAGCCGTTGCCGACAGCCAAAAATGTAACACCGACGCCGACGGTTTTGGAAATAGCGGCCCCTGGCACGGAAAAACCGTCCGGTGTTCGAAAGCAAAATTTGTTCCTACCCCTTATCCTCGCTGGAATTTTTCTGCTCCTGCTGATTATTCTAACCATCATGATTTTTAATAGAAAATCAAGAGCAGGGTCCCATACAGGCGCTGCAGGATCACCGGATCACGGTTCTTGGAGAGCACCGAACATACCCCGTGCCGAACTGATCGATATCAAAAATATCACCACCCAAAAAACGTTTCCTCTGGATAAGAGAATCGTCAGAATCGGTCGCGACTCAAATAATGACATCGAGATTCCACAGGATACGGTGTCCAGTTTCCACGCCTTAATTGAATATCGGGATGGTTTTTTTTACATCGAAGACCAGCGCAGTAAAAACAAAACCAGTTTAAATGGCAGGGAAATCGGACCATATTCAACCAAAAAACTAAAGAACGGCGATGAAATCATGTTCAATATTTATAAATTCATATTCATTCGCCCGGACCTGATCCCCCCCGGTGATACTGTGGTGGACTTCCACAAACAATCCGATACGGTCATATTGAGGAATACGGCTGAGGGCAAACCGGATAATGGTCGCACGAAACCCCCTCCCATACCCCAGGCGGTGTTGATTGATGCTCAAAATATAACCGGCAAGAAAACGTTTATCCTGGACAAAAGAAAAACCAAAATCGGCCGTGGCGTGCACAACGAGATCGCAATTTCTGAAAAGTCCATATCGGGTTCCCATGCTACAATTGAATACAAAGACGGCTCCTTTTACATCGAAGATCAAAGGAGCACCAACAAAACATGCATCAACCGCGAGGCAATAGAGCCGTATGCACCCCGGAAATTAAAAAGTGGTGATGAAATCATGTTCGATGTGTATAAATTCATTTTTCTGTTGGAACGTCAACTTCCTACCGGTGATACCGCCAGACGGTTACCAGAAGAGTAACAGCTTGAATGCTAACGTGATTCTTCTTTACAGGTAAAGCGTAAGCTGCATCCCTGCACCGGTTACACAATTTGCGAAGGGTTTTCATTCAGCCACAGGCTGAACGATTTCTTAAAATCTTATGATTCGAAAAGCATCCATAAAAGATATCAAAGCCATCCACGAACTCCTCCAGGAATACGGCAAAACAGGCGATCTGCTGGCGCGCCCTTTGAGTGAGCTGTATGATCATGTAAGGGATTTTTGGGTCTTTGAGGATAAACGTGAAGACAGGGTTGTTGGGTTTTGCGCCCTGCAATTCTGCTGGGAAGATCTTGCAGAAATACGATCTCTAGCTGTACACCCGGATCATTTAGGAAAGAAAATCGGCATCAAGCTCGTAGAGACCGCTCTTTCGGAGGCAAAATCATTTAATATTAAAAAAGTCTTCACACTCACTTACCAGCCCGATTTTTTTAAGAAATTTGGTTTTGCTCAAATCGACAGATCGGAACTCCCCCTGAAGATCTGGTCGGATTGTATCATTTGTGTAAAGTTCCCGGACTGCGATGAAACAGCGATGATGAAGAGCCTGGATTAGAAACGAGACCTTTGGAAAATGCTCATTTTTGTTCAAGTTCAAGGAAGGCGAAAATTTTAACTGCAGGAATACATTGAGTATTTTGAGGATTAAAATTTGAACCTGACGCCGGAACTGGGTAAAAAGGAGCGTTTTGCAAAGGTCTCAAAACCTTTGTGGCCTAGGGCCTTAGTGGCTGAACTATTACATTATCAGGTATAGATTACATTCCATGGGAGTGGAGGATATTTCCACACACCCGGTTTTGGAATTATCTGCTGGGCACCTACGGTCAGCCAGTTTAAATCCGGTTTAATCTCCCGTAATTTACCGTCATCAGGCGGTCTGGCCTGGTTGGTAAAGGAATAGATGGTCTGAAAAACACAGATGTCCTTTTTCCTCTCGCGGGTGATGACATAGTTTTTCTTTAAGGTCCGCGGGGCAAGATGATTGGACGCTGCGATCTGGTCCATTTCATCTTCTGAAAACCGCATAAGAACCGATTTTGTAACCCCTCTTTCGGAAATCCGAATCAATGCCCTTGCTTCACTACTTCCAGCGTATACCGTCGTGATACCTGGCATGCGCCGTAAATACTGGGCGGCAACAATTGCGGCCGTCCTCCTGCCACCGGCCATAACGGGAAGCCCGTAATACTCAAAAAATTTTTTCTGGATGTCTTCAGCGGCGTCAGTGATCGGCCAGTCGATTCGCACATGAAAATGGGAAAGGCAATAGCGATCCTTGATCCGGATGGACGGATCTCTTTGAATCAGAAGCGCATAATCCACGGGAAGTAATGTTCTTAAAAAATTAACAAAGTGTACGGATTCCAGATATTTCCGGGTTCGGTCAAATTTATCTGGAAGCATGAGGGATTTGAACTTTAAAAGGTTTGTCTTACTGGTTTTGTTATCGTCAAAAAATCTGATGTATTTTTTGTGTTCAGTAAAAACAGAATCTTCTATAAAAATAAGCAGGAAAGCATTCTGGCTTTCATATTCCACGTCCGGAATGCGCGCACGGGGTTTTAGTTCCCGTTTTTCCACAAAAGGATAGGGAATCCCCATATTGATAAAATTGTTATAAGAATCGATCAGCGCATATTGAATCAGGAACTGATCAAGCTCATCCCTCAACAGTTCATAATAGGTACGCCTTAACTTGTTCGCCTGGCTGAGTTCTTCCCTTACACTCCAAAATACCAATGTCAACTCCTCTCCTGCTCACCCGAATCACTGAATGCATGGCCCCAATGCAAAACAAAAACCATTTGATCCTCGGGCCTTTTGCGTATATTGACGAACGTGAATAATTGATTTTTTTATTAATACCACTATTTTATACAATCGTCAACGTCTGTTGAGCCTCCCCCGCTATTAAATTTTTCGATCCATCG
>JAFDFH010000187.1 GCA_019309945.1 Deltaproteobacteria bacterium | reverse complement strand
GATGGCTGTTTTGGCCTTGTCAACCTCTTCTCGGAACCGGTTAAATACCTGTTTGGCCTTATAACTGAAAATCTGGACCAGAATATCATCTTTGTTTTTAAAATATAGATAAATAGTACCATCCGCAACACCCGCTTCACAGGCAACCATCGATATGGTGGACTGAAAAAACCCCTGGTCGGCAAACACTTTGATCGCCGCTTCGAGGATACGGTGGTATTTCTCATTTGTCTTGGCTTTTGTACGAATAGCACACCTCCTGAATGCATTTCCATAATATTAAATTATGAATGAATGTTCATTCATTTACCAAAGTCTCTTTTCAGTGTCAAGCAAATTTGAGTCTAATGCAGATATTGGCGGAAAAGACCGTTTTCGTTCAAGCACTAAGTATGATTTTTCCGCTTACAAGCCATATAAGGTAGGCAGGATTGGTGGACAACGCGTAACTTCTCAAAAACTTATGGTTAAACATACCAGCGGAGTCATCCGGTCATTTTTTTCAAAGCGGGCAACTGTTTGAAGCTGTTTAGGGCGACTTACAGTGACCCGAACAGCATAAATTGTTGATTGTAGTCTGTTTGTGCTAAGCGACACACTCATTTTAGATCACATGCGCGGGTCACTGTTAGGCGCCCTTAACGGCAAGTTTTGGCCGTATTGAAAAAAATGACCGGATGGCGTAGCGGGCATATTGAGAAGTTATGGCAACTCAAGGGGTTAGCTTTGCTCAGTCAAATGAACCATAATCGCTTTTTGAGCATGCAACCGGTTTTCGGCTTGATCAAAAACAATGGACTGGGGTCCATCAACAACGTCGGCAGTCTGCTCAAAACCCCGCATTGCAGGCAGGCAGTTCATGAAGATCGCATCGGCGGCAGCGTGCTGCATGAGGTTCGCATTGACCTGGTAAGGCATTAAAACATTCAATCGCTCATCTTTTTCTTCCGGCGGCACATGATAGCTCATCCAGGAATCGGTATAAATGATATCCGCCCCGGTCGCGGCCTCGATGGGATCATGGGTAACGTTTACTAACGTCCCGCCCGGCCTGGCCGTTTCAACCGCATCCCGCACCACATCAGAAAAAGGACAAAACTCCTCTATTTGCGGACAGCCTACGCGAATGTTCATTCCCATTTGGGAACATCCATATAAAAGGGAATGGGTCACATTGTTCCTGGCGTCACCCAGATAAGCCAGCGTCAGTCCTGCTATCGTTCCTTTATGTTCTTGAATGGTTAACAGATCTGACAATATCTGACAGGGGTGGTTAAAATCGGTCAACCCGTTTATTACCGGAATATCGGCGTGCCGGGCCAATTGGACCATCTTGTCATGCTCGAAAAGTCTTGCCATAATCAAATCCGCGTATCGGCTCAGAACTTTGGCGGTATCCTCAATCGTTTCTTTACCCGCTCCTAAAGGTGATGTGGCCATGTCATAAAAAATCGCGTCGCCACCCATCTGGCACATCCCCGTTTCAAAGGAAACCCGCGTTCGCAGACTCGGTTTTTCAAAAATCATGACCAGCATCTTGCGATGCATCACGTCTTTATAGTTTTTAGGATCCTTCTTAATTTCAACGGCCAATTCCAGAAAGGCTTTAATTTGCGCTTTGGAATAATCTTTGAGTGTGATGAAATGAGACATAATTCCGAATCCTTTAAACCACCATGTCCTCATAGTACCTGTCAATATCAATTGCTCGATTAAAAATCAGCAACATTAAGGCCCCGCGAATCCACATGCCGTTTCGGACCTGACGCCAGTATACGGCCCGGGAGTCAGAGTCTACTTCGATATCGATTTCTTTACGACGAGGAAGCGGGTGGAGCAAAACGGCGTCAGGCTTCAATAGATTGAGGTGTTCGGCGGTAAAATGATATTTGCTCGTATCTAACAACCGGCTCTCCTCGGTCGTATCCCATTCATCCTGGATACGGGTCATATAAATTGCATCGACCTCAGGAATGGTTTTTTCAAAGTCATCACAAATTTCATATTCAGATCCCACCTTTTCCAGGGCGTCCAGAGTATCCTGCCCGATCTGGAGGGACTTGGGTGCAACAAAATATTGCTTCACATCCGGATAGAGCAAAAGCAGGTTGGATAGCGATCGTACTGTCCGTCCACGGGCCAGGTCCCCGACAAATGCAATTTTTTTGCCTTCAATACCCCCCCGGTTTTCAAAGCTGCGCTGTAATGTATAGATATCCAGCAGGGCTTGGGTCGGATGTTGATCCTTGCCGGATCCAGCGTTTATTACAGGTACCGGCCGGTCGCCGTTTGAAAGGACCCAGGCAATTCGCTCGGCAAAGCCCCCCATCGGATGGCGCATAATAATAAAGTCAAAATAGGAACTAAAGGTTCGTACGGAATCTTCCGGCGACTCTCCCTTGATTTCACTGGATGTTGCCGTATCTCGAACTTCCGCTGTCTGAATTCCCAGAATCTGACAGGCCGAATAGAAGGAAAGGAAGGTCCGCGTCGAGGGCTGCGCAAAATAGAGCATGGCCCGCTTGTCCGGCAAAAGATCCTTCAGGAAAAGAAGCCCGCCTTTTGTTTTTCCAATCCGTCGAATTTTTGTGGCCAGTTCACAAATCCGCTCTAACATGGCACGATCAAACTGTTGGGCGATCAGAACATGATAGGGACGTCCCTTCCATTGGTAAAACGGCCCCTTTTCTTCCAGGCGCAATTTCTGAAAGTCCTGCCAACCTATTTTTTTTAAAGAATTATTCCGATACATATCTGTTTCCCCGCAAAATAGCGTACCTAAATGAGGCCCTTTTAATAGTCGTATATGAAAAAAGCGATTGCATCAAGCCTTTATAGGTTATAAAATTTCAGCCTAGTTCCTTAGTTCTAAATTTTATGCTTTTTGTGGCAAAACTTTTTCCATTCTGCCACTAAGGCACCAGGGCACGAAGAAAGCGTATTAAATATATCCTTTGTGTCTTGTTTGCGAAGAATTTATCTAACAAGATATTTCCGCCACCAAGATACCAGACACAAAGTTCAATTATAATAAACATTTATTGTTTGTGTCTGGGTGCCTTTGTGGCTATTCTTTCCGTCTTGTCCGGGTTAGGCTTTTAGGCGCTTAGTTCCTTATAAAAAGGGAGGCTCCAATGATTAATAATACTGATATTTCCAATGCCATGACCATCAAATTAGATCAAGCTTTGGCTAAACTTCCACGAATGCCTCAATTTATAAGCGGTGTCCGCCGGGCACCCAAACGGAATTTTACCCTCACACCCCAAGAAACCGAACTCGCATTAAAAAATGCACTCAGATACGTTCCTGCTAAATGGCATCAAAAACTGGCAGAAGAATTTTTAGAGGAGCTTATCACAAGGGGACGAATCTACGGGTATCGGTTCAGGCCGAGGGGCAATATTAAAGGTAAACCCGTTGATGAATATAAAGGCAACTGTGTGGAGGGCCAAGCCTTCCAGGTGATGATCGATAATAATCTCGATGTAGATATCGCGCTTTACCCCTATGAGCTTGTGACGTATGGAGAAACCGGCCAGGTCTGTCAAAACTGGATGCAATACAGGCTCATTAGGCAATACCTTCAAATAATGACACGGGACCAGACCCTTGTTGTCGAGTCCGGCCATCCCCTCGGGTTGTTTGAATCCACCCCCGGAGCACCCCGCGTCATTATCACGAACGCACTCATGGTCGGCAATTTTGATGATCAGGAAAACTGGCACAGGGCGATGGCATTGGGGGTTGCCAATTATGGCCAGATGACGGCCGGCGGATGGATGTATATCGGTCCCCAGGGCATCGTCCATGGAACCTACAGTACGCTTTTAAATGCCGGAAGATCGGAACTTAATATACCTCCGGATCAAGATTTGGCCGGACACCTGTTCGTATCCTCAGGATTAGGCGGAATGAGCGGCGCCCAAGGAAAATCGGTCGAGATTGCAAATGGGGTTGGCATCATCGCCGAAGTCGATTATTCCAGAATTAAAACAAGATATGAGCAGGGTTGGGTCAGCAAAATTGTAGATGACCCGGCGGTAGCGTTTGCAACAGCCCAAAAATCCCAGGATAAAAAGCAACCGCTTGCCATTGCGTTCTACGGAAACATTGTCGATCTACTTGAATATGCGGTTAAAAAAAATGTCCCTATCGACCTGCTGTCTGACCAGACATCCTGCCATGTCGTATACGATGGCGGGTATTGCCCCCAGGGATTAACCTTTGAAGAACGCACCGAACTTCTGAAGACAGATCCTGCCAAATTTAAAGAACGAGTTGATATCTCTTTACGGCATCACTATAAACTGATTAAAACCCTTGTCAGCAGGGGCGTTTACTTTTTTGATTACGGGAACAGTTTTTTAAAAGCGGTTTATGATGTGGGTATTAAGGAAATTTGTAAAAATGGTAAAGATACCTTCGACGGATTTATTTTTCCATCTTATGTCGAAGATATCATGGGGCCCCTGTTATTTGATTTTGGTTACGGTCCTTTTAGATGGGTCTGTCTGAGCGGAAAAAAAGAAGACCTGCAAAAAACCGACAGGGCGGCCATGGAATGTATCGACCCGAATCGAAGATTTCAGGATCGGGACAATTATATATGGATAAGGGATGCAGAGAAAAATCAACTCGTTGTCGGAACCCAGGCCAGAATATTATATCAGGATGCGGCCGGCAGGATGAATATCGCCCTGAAATTCAATAAAATGATTAAAGATGGAAAAATCGGACCGGTTATGCTGGGCCGCGATCACCATGATACCGGCGGCACGGATTCACCGTTTCGAGAGACTGCAAATATAAAAGACGGCAGCAACATTATGGCCGACATGGCTACCCAATGTTTTGCCGGTAATGCCGCCCGGGGCATGAGTATGGTTGCGTTGCACAACGGTGGCGGTGTCGGTATCGGCAAAGCCATCAATGGGGGTTTCGGTCTCGTACTGGATGGCAGTAGAAGAGTAGACCAAATTATTAAAAGGGCGATACCATGGGATGTCATGGGAGGTGTTGCCAGACGCGCATGGGCAAGAAATGAAAATTCTATTGAAACGAGCATTGCGTATAATAAGACGCGCAAAGGCAAAGACCACATCACGCTTCCTTATCTACCGGATGAAAACCTGGTCAAGGAATTGGTAAACGCTAAATTTGATGAACTCGTAAAAAGTCCGATTTAGACGGTTTTGTAAAAAGTTCAAATTTAATGCGTGCAAATTTTGTAATCATGAGGCTTACTTATCGTACGTTGAATGACTGCGAAATGCAGCTCAACGCAGAAGTTGGACTTTTTACGAAACCGTCAAATTTGAGAAAAACGGGTTGTCGCGTTAGCCTGTTGGGCCAATTTCCCAGTTGGGTCTATTTGCCTTTACCGACAAACCGGCCAAACCTATCTTAATGGAGTTATGGAGCTGAAACATGTCCGCCATGAAAAAAATTATCGAGTGCGTTCCCAATTTCAGTGAAGGCAGGGACCTGGATAAAAGTGAAAAAATCCTGGCCGCCTTCCGAGGAAAGGAAGGCGTTAAACTCCTCGACTATCAAAGCGATGAAGACCATAACCGCCTGGTGGTTACGGTGGTGGGAGAAC
>JAFDFH010000186.1 GCA_019309945.1 Deltaproteobacteria bacterium | reverse complement strand
GCACGAGTTAGATGTCTACAAACTGGCAGAAGAGTTAGCAGATATGTTCTGGCACGACTTTGAAGAGTATGGTCGGTATACTCCCGCTGACAGGAAAAAGTTTTATCTATCTTCTTAAGCGTTCACGGGTTCAAAGGTTCAGAGGTTCCAGGTTCCATTCTCGTCCCCGGCCTGAATTTGGAATGCGTATTTAAGAGCAAAGCGTCATCTTCGTCAGGCCTAATCCAAAATTGGGAGCCCAATTGGCAATTACTTGGGAAAATGAATATTTTTAACGAAGACTTCGGGTCTTCAATGCCTTCTTTGTCCTTAACCCTGAACGTTTAACCCTGAACCTGTGAACGGTTACCTATATTTACGAGGTTCACTTGAAGAAACCCAATCATGGTTGCGAAAACTCATCCGAAGAAAAGTTTTATCTGCGTCAAACGCAACAGAATACAAAGCAATAGTTGAAAAACTGGACCCCAAATTGAATGCGTTCGTCAACACTACAAAAGCATGAAGGCCAAATTTCCAATTTCTATTTTCTAATTTCAACGTTCCGTGAACGGTAACGAATTTTTTATAATCATGGACACATCCCAACAATTCGAGGCAGTGTGCCGGGCAATGTCGGATCCCGATTTTTATCCCCATCCGGTTTCCGAAATAGAACGCCGTGACACCCATATTTCCGCAGTGTTTCTAACCGGGAAATGGGTTTACAAACTCAAAAAGCCGTTGAATCTTGGATTCCTCGATTTTCGGGATCTTGATGACCGGCAAAGATTTTGTAAGCGCGAATTAAGTCTCAATCGAAGACTCAGTCGTGACGTGTACCACGAAGTCATCAAAATTTATCAAGGGGAGGACGCGACCTTTTCTCTGGAAAAAAAAGGTCGCGTCATTGAATATGCGGTCAAAATGAGACAACTGCCGGACGCGGCCAGTCTCAGGGAACTACTAAAAAAAAATAAAATCGGCCCGATGCATATGAGAAAACTGGGACACACGCTGGCCGCCTTCTATCGGCAAAGTGAGCGCAACTCCCGGATCGATCATTACGGGCAGCGGGACGTCATTGCTTTTAACATGGAAGAAAACTTCCAGCAGTTAGAACCGTTTGTCGATAACATCCTGGAAAGTGAAAAATGGGAATTTATACGCCAGGTCAACCGCTCATTTTTCAACGATCACCTTGATTTATTCAATCGACGCGTGCAGACAGGCCGAATTCGCGACGGCCATGGAGATCTGCGTACTGATCATGTTTACTTTTATCAAGGCATTCAAATCATTGACTGTATTGAGTTCAATGATCGTTTCCGTTACGGGGATGCGGCCGTGGATCTGGCTTTTCTCCACATGGATATGGAACATCTGGGTTTTCCGGAGTTGAGCAGAAATTTTCTAAATGCCTATGTGAACAAAGCCGATGACCCGGAACTATATGCTTTGATCGATTTTTACGCTGCTTATCGCGCCATTGTGAGGCTTAAAGTAACGTGTCTCCGTTTACAGGAAATTGAAAATTCACAACGACGCTTTTTAAAGGACGAGATCAAACGCTACACAGATCAGGCCTATCAATATGCCATCCGGTTCAGTCGTCCGACACTTTGGATTTTATGCGGGCTGCCGGCAACAGGCAAGTCTTCACTTTCCCATAGGGCGGCCAAAGCGCTGTCCGCGGATTTATTTCAATCCGATCGTCTTCGAAAGGAAATAGGATTGCCCTCTCAACCGGGTGTGGCCCCTTTTGGGAGGGGACGGTACCGTCCGGAATTGCGTCATCATATATATGCCCACCAGTTGGCACGGGCTCAGGAAAAACTTAAAAAGGGACGTTCCGTAATTTTGGATGCCACCTTTGCACACCGAAAATGGCGTGCTGATGCCCGCCGGCTGTCGGCCGATCTGGATACCAATATTATTTTTGCAGAGTGCGTTTGCAATTCGGAAACCCTTCGCACACGACTCAAAAAACGGGAAACGGCAACAGGCTTGTCAGACGCACGTCTTCAGCATTTCCCACAACTATTGGAAGATTTTGAACCGATCGACGAACTCAATTCTGAAATTCATTTTACCGTCAACACAGATCAGCCTGTCCACAGCACATTAATGAAGCTTCTGGCAGAGGGGTATGCCGGCAAATGTGTTCAGGTGGGAAAAATTCTTTAAGTACTCTCAAAACGGATACCAATGAAAATCGCATTTATTCATTATCACCTCAAGACCGGTGGTGTCACAACAGTCTTAAAGCAACAGGCGGAAGCCATCTCTGATTCAAATGATGTGCTGGTTCTCACCGGAGAGCTCCCGGAATCACCCTTTTGGGCTGATATTCGATATATCCCGGGACTCGCTTACGACAGCTTCGCTGAGAAAACACATGCCCCGGATGACGTTGCCGAGGCCATAATCAAAACGATCCTATCAAAGTGGAAAAACGGATGCGACATTCTTCATGTCCACAACCCTACCCTGGCCAAAAATAAAAATTTTTTAAAGATATTAAAACTCCTGAAGAAAAATAATATCAGACTCTTTTTACAAATCCATGATTTCGCAGAAGATGGACGTCCCCTATTATACTTTCCGGATGAATATGTGTCGGACTGTCACTACGGGGTCATAAACTCCCGTGATTACCAGGTTCTTCTTAACGCCGGCTTGCAAAAAGAAGGTCTGCACATCATTCCCAACACCATAACCCCCTTTGATTTCAAATATGAAGACACAACCACCGAAAAACGAGTGCTGTATCCCATCCGTGCGCTTCGGAGAAAAAATATTGGCGAAGCAATCCTTTTGTCTTTGTTTTTTAAAAATGAGGAAACCCTCGCCATAACCCTTCCACCAAATAGCGCCCCAGACATAAAAAAGTATAGGGCCTGGAAAGAATTCGTGAAAGAAAAAAATCTGAAGGTGGTATTTGATGAAGGATTAACAAATGAATTCAAAGCCCTTGTCCTCGCTTCCAATTTTCTGATTACTACGAGCATCTCCGAAGGTTTTGGGTTTTCATTCCTTGAACCATGGACGGCAAAAAAACTCCTCTGGGGGCGCAAACTTACCCCGATATGCCGTGATTTTGAGAAAAACGGTATCAATTTTGACCATCTTTACACGCACCTCCTCGTTCCTGTCGAATGGATCGACAAGACAATATTTTATGAAAAATGGAAATCATGTATCATCAAAAGCTGTGAGCGTTTCAACGTTCGCCTCGATCAGGAAAAGATCTATAATGCTTTTGAAAAAATGACCCAAAATGGTACCATTGATCTCGGCTTGCTGGATGAATCCTTTCAGAAACAAATCATCAACCGACTTCTGTCAGACAAAAAAAACACAAACCGACTGGTACGTTTAAATCCTTTCCTTGCCCATCCCGGGGATATCGCCGACAGGGAAAATTTAATCCAAAACAACATGCATGCGGTGTTGAATCATTACAATAAGGCCCGCTACCGGGAAACCCTTAGCGCAACCTACGCCAGGGTACTCAAAGATACGGTACGTCAGCGTATCGATAAGAGTTTTTTGGTCAAAGCCTTTTTGAACCCGGATGCGTTCAGTCTCCTCAAGTGGAGCGACAATGATGGATAACGTCCTTCTTTCCGAAAATATCCGTCCCCTCGTGCCCATCCCCACCTCTTTACAGCCGAAAGGAACGCTGGATGGAAAGATAAATTGTGTGCTCTTCGACATTTATGGTACGTTGTTTATCAGCGGGTCAGGAGATATCAGCCTTGCCCAAGACACACCCCCAAAGACAGCAAAACTGGAAAAGTTGCTTCACAAATTCAGAATCAATTTGACCCCCGAGAAATTATTAGAGCATTTTTTATCTAAAATAGAAGAAAAACATGGGGCCCTTAAAAAAAAAGGAATCGATTACCCCGAGGTCAAGATAGACCGGATATGGATGCAAGTGCTTGAAAATAATGATGCCGACTTAGTACGGGCGTTTGCCCTTGAATTTGAACTCATCGTTAGTCCCGTTTATCCAATGCCTCATTTAGCGGCCTTGCTTTCCGGATTAAGGGAACGCAAGCTGTGGATGGGGATGATCTCAAACGCCCAGTTTTATACCCCCTATCTGTTTCAGTGGTTTCTGGACGCCAACCATGAAGCGCTCGGATTTTGCACGGATCTTGTTTTTTTTTCATATCAATTTGGATATGCCAAACCATCTCTGTTTCTATTTAACCTGGCGGCTTTAAAACTAAAAGAAAAGGGGATTATGGAACACGCCGTACTGTATGTGGGAAACGACATGCTCAACGACATCTACCCCGCAGCCGTAACCGGATTTAAAACCGCCCTTTTTGCAGGGGATTCGCGCTCGCTGCGCTTGAGAAAAGACGAGCCCAAATGTAAACATCTTTCTGCTGATATTGTGATCACCGACCTTATTCAACTTTTGGATTATCTGTGACCAGCTCCGTTCATTTATAACAAGAACCAAAAAGGAAAAAATGATGAGCCCTTTTGAGAATGATCCACCTTACCTTCCTGGTGAAAGTCCTGAGCGAGATGCCTGGTATACTGCTTTTTTTATCGAAAACCATCTGGATCATTTTTCGTATCCAGAAATAGTAGCAACCCCTGAACAGGTCAGGTTCATGGTCTACACAGATGAGGACGAACGGTACTATCCCTGTTCCGACCGGATGTTCGAAGCCATCATGAATAAAAACCAGTCTGATTTCCTGCAGGAAAAATACAATGAGGCCCTTCAGCGGGTGCTGAATCTGGTGAAATATCAAATCGAAGATAAAGTCGAGCAAGAATATTTAGAGTCATTGATAAAGATCAAATTCAGACACGAAACAAGAGATGAAATAATGATTCCTTCCCGGCTTGAAAAACGTCTCATCCGGATCTTCATTAACCGCACCCAGATTGAAGACCCTTATTTTTTCGAAAAATCCATCCGCCATCGGCGTGTAAACAATGCTTTGAACTCAGACAGCTTTGTTCGAGCCATCAGTCTTTTGGACATCGGAGATTTTGATTTTCCTGCAACCCTGGTGGAAATACGAGAACTCGCAAACTATCTTGAACTCAAAAGGCTTTTAGCCCTTTCCGTTGACAGCTCTCTGTGGGAATCAGACATTTCAGCAACGTACACGGAGAAAGATTTTATACAAATATTCAATCGTCAAATGAGCGGAGGCGGAATTGAACCCCTTTTCGATTTTATTGGCGTTCGATTTCCGCCTAAACTGCCGGACCTCCAACACGTTCCCCAACCCAAAAAAATTTTATGGCTTCCGGATGAGGCCGGAGAAATTTTGGTAGATTTTATGCTCATTCGGTATCTGGTAAAGCTGGGACATAAAATCATAATTGCCCTCAAGGAGGGCCCCCTCTATACCAAACCAGATATTCAAGATACCCGGGAAGATGAAATACTGAGAAAGGAACTTGAAGGCGCGTTATTCATCACTGAAAAGAATCTGGGGAAAAACGAACTTGTCAAAATTTTAAGGAGCGACAATCGTATCATCGTTATGTCGGACGGAACCCGTGAAAACGTCAATCTTCTTCTGGCATCAACAACCTTTGCCAGGGTTTTTAAAGAGGTCGACGGCATCATTTCCCGAGGACTTGA
>JAFDFH010000185.1 GCA_019309945.1 Deltaproteobacteria bacterium | reverse complement strand
AGAAGAAGCGCAAATTGCCAGCACAATTCCCTTAGGAGCTTTATCCGCCCAGGATCTGGCGGAAAAGCTATCTAAACCCGTGGAAGAAATTCTTCCTTTACTGGAATCCATGGCGGATAAGGGAACGGTACTGACCCGGAAAAAAGACGGCGTGGTCCTGTACCGATTATTGCCGATTATGCCGGGTATATTTGAATTCCAGTTCATGCGCGGGACGGATACAGAGCGTGACCGCCGTCTGGCCCGTCTCTTTAAAATATACCTCGAGATTGCTTCGCCGGCGGTGACAAAGATGATTGCCGCAGTTAAAGATATTACGCCGTTTACACGGATTATTCCCGTGGAAAAAACCATCCAGGCCGGACAACAGGTATACACCTTTGACCAGCTTTCGCACTATATTGAATCAGCGGATGCCATTGCCGTCGGGCATTGTTATTGTCGGCACCAGGCGTATCTTTTGGGAGAAGAAATGTGTGACGCTCCGCGGGAGTGCTGTATGAACTTTGGCCCCGGGGCCCTGTATACTTCCGAAAGGGGAATTACCCGTTTGATTTCCAAAGATGAAGCTCATGAAATTCTAAAAGCGTGTGAAGAAAAAGGTCTGGTGCATTTGAGCTCCAATACTTCAGCCTTTTTAGAGTATTTATGCAATTGTTGCAGTTGTCATTGCGATCTATTGAAAAAAATAAAAGAGTCTGCAAGCCCTGTTTGGGCGGCTACTTCTGGTTATCTGGCAAAGGTGGACGATGACCAATGTGACGGATGCGAAACATGTGTGGAACATTGCCAATTAAATGCGATTACAATAATCGACGGGGGAACGGCTTTTGTGAACGAGGGGCATTGCATCGGGTGCGGGGCTTGCGCTTATCTGTGCCCCGTCGAAGCCATCTCAATGGACCCCAGAAAGGATGTCCCAACACCTCCTGGCACCGCAAGAGATCTGCGTGTGGCGATCCTTGGTGATATACAACGTGCCCAATCGGCGCAAAAATAGATCGTATTGCGGAGCCTGAATCAAGCGGGACCGATATCGGTGTCACATTCGGAGCGTCGAGTTTTATGAATGCTGATGAAAAGAAGCGCGAAATAACATTTCATCTCTGGGGTTGGATTCTTTTTATTATATGCGCCGGTTTTTTTATTGCCGCAAGTGCAAAGGACGGGAATATGCTGGGCCTTATTGGCAGCATTGTCTTTTTTATTGCGTGTGCTTTCTTTATCATTCCATTAGTGATTCGGAAAAATCGGGAGACAGAGGATTAGATTTGTCTGTTTCAGGAAGAAAGGCACTTGCCGAAGGCGGCTATGGCACCCCGGAAATAATCTATGCTGAAATAGAACCGTTAAGGTCTCGTCAGAAGCGTCATGTTCTGATGCAAGGGAAAAATATACTGGATTTTCGTAAGCATCGACGGCCCGATTTTTATGGCCTGCTGACCGAGAGAAAATAAGACGTTCGATCAGAATGCTATCCCTACTTTTTCCCGGGACACGATCTTGTTAAACGCTTTTCGCGGACGCGGGTTGGGGGCTTCGTTTGCTTTCCCGAGGGTTAAAAGTGCCAGCAAGTACATACTCTCGGGCATACCTAGGTCGGATTTTATTTCCTGGTAGATTTTCTGTTTTGCACCTGTTGCCTCGTTGCTGAGCGCGCCGACAATGCACATGCCCAGTCCCTGATTGACTGCTTCAATTCCCATAAAGCCGTATGCAATGCCAAGCTGTTCAAAGGTTCGGGCAAGGATGATTGCCGGGCCGTTCTCAGCAACATAAAAAACCGGATCTTTTAAAATAATGTCGTCGATAATTTCTTCCGTGACTTTCATAACGCCTGCTTCAACGAGTTCCATTAATGCTTCACGATTTTTGGGTTTATCCCATGCGGAAAGGTCGCCGCAGACTGCTATTACAACCGGTGCGCGCGCCACTTGCTTCTGACCTGAAGCGAGTTTCGCCAGTTTTTCTTTCATTGCCTGATCTTCAATGACGATAAAATGCCAGGGCTGAACATTTTCCCAAGAAGGCGCCCGTCTTCCGGCTTCCAGAACCGCCCGGAGCGCCTCCATCGATACCGGATCATCTTTAAAACGGCGTATGCTTCTCCACTTGTGAATCGCTTCTGTTGTTTCCATTAGCACATCCTCCAATTCTAATATTTATGTATGATTTTACTGTTCTCCAAGCCTAATTCTTACAATATACGATCAATTCTGCCACCATTTTTCTTGAGATCATTCCCTCTTCTTCAAGATACTTCAGGTGCGCAATTGTTTCCCCGGTGGCAAACCATTTTTGCATCAGCGGAAATTGTTCCCAGGACTCACAATCAATATCCCAGGACATATCCGGGGCAATCTGATAGGCATTCCTCGGGCCGTTTTCAAGGATCGAAAGTACTTCCTCAGCCCGCTCTTGGTGATGCTGTCTCAATTCATCGATTCGTTCTCTATAGTTATTGAAAAGGCGGCGGTGTCCGGGTAGTACAAGATCAACATCTAGAGGGTAAACCTTGTCAAGGCTGGCCAGATAATTCTTCAGTGGGTTCAAGTCATCTGACCAGCACTGAATGTGAGGTGTTATGTCATGGAGGACATGGTCACCCGAAAGGAAAATCTTTTTTTCCGATTCATACAGGCACATGTGCCCCCGGGTATGGCCGGGCGTTTCGATACATTTGAATCGGAAATCGCCGATTTCGATCATGTCACCATCTTTCAGGATGCTGAGTTCAGGGATCCCGTCCGCAAGGTATTTGCCGGCGGGATGATTTTCAAGGGCTGATCGGAGCTCACTTTCAGGAAATCCGCTCATGTGTGCATATTGAACCAGGTGATCGAAACCATCCCATGCCTGAATAAAATCCGCATCCGGCTGATTAAAAAATACCTTTCGTCCGTCTGTGGCCAGTTCCGAGACCAGGCCAAAATGATCGACATGAAGATGGGTAATGAAAAGATCGGTTTTTTCCAACTCTATATCCAATTCCTTCAGCCCGTTTTTCATGGCCTTAAGACACTCCTTCCGATTAAAACCGGTATCGACAATCAAATTTCTGTCCGGTGCTTTGATGACATAGGAATTGAGTGATTTAAGGGGGCTTTCCGGAAGGGGAATTTCGATTCGAAATAGATTGGGCAGTATGCATTCGACCATGGGTTATTCCTTCTGTCTGTTTTGTCCCGTCACATCAAAGATTTTTAGCCAATGTTCCTATTTCAAAAATATAATGTCGCAATTGGTATCCGATCGCAACCATTTTTTTGTGCATTATTAGGGACATCTTTGATTAAATAGTGCCCGAACGAAAACTAGATCGTTTTTCCAAGTTCAAGGAAGGCGATCTGAGGTGGATTAACCGCCCCCGTACGATCTTCCGGACTTACGGGGCAGGCGGGAATACATTAGCGTATTTTGAGGATTAAAATTTGAGCCTTACGCCAAAATTGGGGAATGGGTCCGCTAAAGCGCTTTTGAGTCGACCAGAACCGGGCTCTTTTTTTTGGGATGCCGGCCCGTGATATCCTGATAGAAGTTTCTTATTTTCGCCATATCGCCGTCGATATCGCCGGAGGGCTGAATAGTCGGGCCGAATCCGCCTCTTTTACGCCGGTAATCCAGGAAGCCTAGGACCATGGGCACGTTGGCACCGTTTGCAATGTGATAGAATCCGGTTTTCCAGTTGCTGACTTTCTTGCGGGTGCCGGAGGGCGCTACCGCCAGAATCAGTTCTTCCTGTTGTTGAAATGCCTCGATCAACTGTCCAACGACATTGGTCGATCTGGATCGATCGATGGGCACCGCTCCCAGCCATTTGAAGACAGGTCCCAGGGGCCAGAAGAACACGCTGCTTTTAACCATGATGCGGGGATTGATCCGGTAAACAAACGACAGGCAGACGATGTAAACAAAATCCCAATTAGACGTGTGGGGTGCGGCAATGATAACATACTTTGGCAGATCCGGTCTTTGGCCTTCCGCCTTCCAGCCCGTTAATTTCAATATGAGCAGCGCCAGCCAGCGCATCAGAGTCCTGATGATCAGGGTTTTATTAATCTTCATGGGCATCTCCTTTCATTGTGTTCGATAAAGGTTCTTTTTATGCGATATGCCCTGCCATTAAAATACATAATTCTACTTTTACAATTCTTTTACATTTCTTGTTTTCAAATCCGATGATCGGGACGGATATAGGGATGTCCAGGATATTTGTTTCAACAATATAGTAGGGTATGACATAACAGGTTGATATTATATAATAATCATATATAAACTTATAATCTGACGTACGTCCCCTATTTCCTGCTGCTTTCATTTTTAGCCATGGGATTTACTCGGGTTATTTTATGGTTATTTTAAAGTTAACGTTTTCATCAAAGCTGTATCATTAATTTGTGAAGATGATTCCGTTAAATAGTGTCCGTCCAGAAACGAGGATTTTTGTTCGAGATCAAGGCCTGCGAAAAATATTACCGCAGGCATATAGTTGATATTCCGAGGACAATATTTTGAGCATAACGCCGAGATCGGGCAAAAAGACCGTTTCTGGATGGGCACTAAATAGCAATACATGATGTGAATGTTGTTGCCGCCGTATTCCGGATTATGCTAAGTTTGGCGACATATCTATTCCGGGCCTTGGCCTTTTAAAGGCCAGATCCATACGGCAAGTGCTCTTTTGATATTTATGAAACCTGGAGGGAGGATTCCCATGAAAGGTTTAAAAATATTGTTATTCATTGCCGCCGGCTGCATTATTGCCGGATCCCTGCATGCTGATATCTATGAGTGGACGGATGAAAACGGCGTCAAACATTTTTCCAACTACGCTCCGCCGGATGACGCCGTGATTCTGATGAAATCCGAGGAATTGACCTATGATGAGGCCGCCGACGGGACCCGCATCGAAGCCGAAAGGCAACAACAGCTTGAACTCGCAAAGCTGAAGCTAGCCGCAAGAGAAGCCGAACTTGAACGGCGGGAAGCCGAGGCCCAGCGCAGAGCCGTGGAGGCCGAAGGCTATGCCAAAGAAACGGTGCAGGCGGCAGACCAGTACCTGGATGATACCCGAAATGACCGTCACTACTATCGAAGTGGCGGATTTTATGGTTATTATCGTCTCCCTCATTACAGGCGCGGGTACTACCGCAACCATATAGCCAGCATTTATTTTGTAGGTCCCTCTTCTATTGATCACTACAAGCATAAAAACCGGGGAAAAAGCCATTACGGGCATTCCAGGAAAAATTTCGGCAATAAATACCATCCCCAAAAATATGCCTATCCCCAAAAGTACAAGTCACCGCACAGTTTACGGTCCCGCGGTCGAACTACTCACGGTGCCTATCGTGTCAACTTTAGGAGCAGAGGTCAATTGGGAAGGAGCCATTCGGGGAAGGATTCATACGGCCTCCGTCGTTAACAGCTTTTTGAGGGGATTATTCGAAGCCAGGTCCTCTTGTGAAAAATTGCGCATTTATGAATTGAAAGCCCATAGTGCCCACAGTAGAATTAATGGATGGGCACTATCTAGTGTTCGTCCAGAAACGAGGATTTTTGTTCGAGATCAAGGCCTGCGAAAAATTTTACCACAGGTATATAGTTGATATTCCGAGGATAAAATTTTGAGCATAACGCAGAGATCGGGCAAA
>JAFDFH010000184.1 GCA_019309945.1 Deltaproteobacteria bacterium | reverse complement strand
AGGCTACAATCAACAATTTATGCTGTTCGGGGCACTGTAAGCCGCCCTAAACGGCTTCAAACAGTTGCCCGCTTTGAAAAAAATTACCGGATGACTCCGCTGGTAGGTTTAACCGTTAAAACTTTAATGATTTGAATCAGAATTATATTTTGCTTAGATTATTTCTTGATAAAATTCGAAACTCGAAACACGAAATTTGAAACAAAGACCTGAACCCTTATCTGAATCGGAGGATAGCCATGAATGAAATGATTTCAGAAACCACCGAGGTCCGCTTACAACACCGGTTCGATATCCAAAAAATGGAAGATTTCATGCGCGCGCATATCGACGGGTTTTCAGGCAACCTTACCGTCCGTCAGTTCAAATACGGTCAATCAAATCCCACATTCATTATGAAAGCTGATAACCATAAGTACGTCATGCGGAAAAAACCACCTGGAAAACTTCTCCCTTCAGCCCATGCCGTTGATCGGGAGTACCGGATTATAACAGCCCTTCAAGATACCGATGTTCCCGTGGCAAAAACGTATGCCTTGTGCGAGGACAGCGCCGTTATTGGTACGGGCTTTTATATTATGGAATTGGTCGAAGGCCGGGTTTTTCGTGACGCGATCGCTTCACAGGCTTCGAACGCCGAGGAACGCGCAGGCATCTTCGATTCAATGAATATAACCCTTGCCAATATTCATCGGGTGGACTGGGAAGATTTGGGACTTGGGGATTATGGAAAGCCGGGCAACTACATGGCCCGGCAAGTGGGCCGGTGGACGAAACAGTATGTGGCATCTAAAACCCAGGATATTGAAAGTATGAACAATTTAATACGGTGGTTACCGGAAAACATTCCTGCCGATGACAGCACCACCATTGCTCATGGGGATTTTCGCCTTGAAAATTTGATTATCCACCCAACCGAACCGCGTGTTGTTGCCGTTCTGGATTGGGAACTTTCCACGCTGGGCCATCCGCTGGCAGATCTGGCCTATAACTGTATGGGATATCACTTTCCTTCCACCGACGTGCTCGGTTACGGATACGGCGATAAAAACCTCAGCGCGCTGGGGGTTCCTGTGGAAGAAAACTACCTTGCTACTTACTGTCGTCGTACCGGACGTAACGAAATCTCTGATTGGGAATTTTTTCTGGCTTTTGGCATGTTTCGGCTGGCTGCCATCGTACAGGGCGTCTATAAACGCGGGCTCGATGGAATTGCCAGTTCTGAAAACGCAGAAATATATGGTGCCATGGTGCCATATTTGTCTGATGTTGCCTGGCGGATAGTAGAAGGAGTACGTGCCTGAATGGACTTTTCGTTCAAACTAACTAGTGTCCGGACGGGCACTAACTATTGTAATTCGACGGCCCATGTTTCAATCGGCGGTATTTTCTGAATCAGGCCCTGTTGTTTAAGAAACAGGGCAAAGCGCTGATAGCGTGAACGATCGAGTGCACCCGGACGCAACGCAAACCGGGGGATGGTGTCCCGCCAGGCACGACGATTGAGCTCGCTCACCAGGTCTTTACGGCCCCGGACGAATAATTTCCAGCTCTCCTGCGGGTGATTGATCAGAAATTGAACCCCTGCCTCCATAGCATCAATAAATTTCCTGAACTTTGGGTCTGCAATGCGACCGCGATGGGTCACCAGTATCAGTTCGTCATAGGGTGGGATGCCGTGCTCTTCGACAAAAAACGCCCGGCCCGGATGGCCTGCGATGTCCATCTGGTTAAGCTCGAAATTTCGATAGGCACCGATCACCGCATCCGTTTTTCTGGAAAGGAGCGAGGGCGATAACGAGAAATTGACATTGACCAGTGTAATATCTTTTAGAGACAAGCCCTGACGCGCCAACATGACTTTTAGAAGAACGGTTTCAAATCCACCAATCGAATAGCCGACTATCTTTCCCTTTAAATCAGCAATACGGTTGATATCGCTGTCCGCCAGCACAACAAGCGCGTTCAGAGGTGTTGCAATGAGCGTCCCAAAGCGGACCAGCGGCAGCCCTTGATCGATATGAAGGTGATGCTGAGGCTGATAAGAAACCGCAATGTCCGCCTTTTTAGCTGCAACCAGTTTTGGCGGGTCATTGGGATTGGATGGAACCTGAAACGTCACATCCAGACCCCGTTCTCTGAAAAACCCCTTCTCGAGGGCAACATATAGGGGGGCATGATCCGGATTAACAAACCAGTCCAGCAGAACCGTCACCTTTTCTGCGGCCAAGGCCATGGTGGATCCCCCGCCGGGAATGATCATGACCAGAACAAGCAATGCAAAATAAATACGTTTCATATTTCCGACTCCTTTTCTTCGAGTTGCCAATAAACGATTTTGCTCATGGTCTTGTCCACTAAAAAGTAGAGTGTCAGGGCCAAGATCGCGAGTATTGCCAGCGCCGCGAACATGGTATCGATCTGCATGCGAGCATTGGCCTGAAGCATATAAAATCCAAGACCTTTGCTTGATCCGACCCATTCCCCCACAATGGCGCCGATGGGCGCAACGGCTGTTGCCACCCGCAGTCCGGATGCAAAGGCGGGCAGCGCCGCGGGAATCCGGATATGCCGTATAACGGCCGGCGGCTTCGCGTTCATGACCCGGGCGAGTTCAAGCCACTCCGGCTCCGTGCTGCGCAGGCCGTCGTAAAATGCAGCCGTGACCGGAAAGAAAATAATTAAAACCGCCATCGCGATTTTTGAACTCATCCCGTACCCCAGCCAAAGGACAAGCAAAGGCGCGAGTGCAAATACCGGGATAGCCTGACTAATGACGAGTAGCGGGAGAAGCCACCGTTTTAAAGACCGGGAGGCGATCATCGTAAGGGCGCTTGAGGCTCCCAGTATGGTTCCAATCAACAGACCGGCGACGATTTCGAACAACGTTGTCATGGCGTGATTAAATAGTGATCCTGAATGTGCATAGGCCGCATGGGCGACACGCAGGGGGCCCGGCAGAATATATGGCGGTACCCCGGTGATCGTTACGATCACTTGCCAGATAAAAATCAGTCCGGCAGCGATGATCATGATGCGGACCAGGTTCATGTATGGTTGCCTCTATTCAGGCGATCTATCAATTCCGCTTGCAGCGCGGCAATTTTCGGATCAGCGGGTTGGCGTGGAGGTCGTCCCGGCGGAATCAGGGCATCGCTCAGCTGGGCCGGCTTACCGGTCATGACGTAGATGCTGTCACCTAAACGCAGCGCTTCAAGGGGATCATGGGTGACCATCAAAACGGTTTCCCCTCGCACCATTTTTGCAGCCAGATCCTGAAGTTTGAGTCGTGTTAAGGCATCAAGCGCTGAAAAGGGCTCATCCATTAGGATCACGGGACGACCTTCCATTAGCGTGCGCAACAGCGCCACGCGCTGTCGCATGCCCCCGGAAAGTTGTAAAGGTAGTGCGGTGATGTACGCACCTAAACCGACGGCTTCGAGCAAAGCGATCGCTTTTTCACGTTTTTCAGAAGATCCTTGACCCCGCAGGCGCGCACCCAGGCAAACATTTTCAAGAACATTCAGCCAAGGCAGCAGCAGATCTTTCTGGGCCATCCATGCTGTCAGTCCATTATGATTTTTTTCATCACGAAAGTGAATTTTACCGGAAAAGCCTTCACGCAGACTCCCGGATATCAGCCGGAGCAGGGTCGATTTTCCACAGCCGCTGGGGCCGATCAAACAGGTCCATTGACCGCCTTTAACAGTAAAATTGAGGGAACGAAAGATATCCTCACCGGAAAAAGTAAAAGACACGTTTTCCAGCAAAACGTCCGGGGCCAAAGGACCTTTTGCTGAGCTAAATGTGGTTGGGGTGGTGTTGTTCATGGGCTTGATGTGTTCTCCGTGAGACTTTTGAAAAACGCCCCTTTTTGCCCAATTTCGGCGTCATACTCAAAATTTAATCCTCGAAATATCCAATATATTCCTGTGGTTAAATTTTTCGTCTTCCTTGAACGTGAACAAAAATTGACATTTTTCAAAGGTCTCTCCATGTTTGCAGAGCGAGATCTGAAATTATTCGCTCCAGAATTTAAAAAAATGATGTACCGGTCCATGACCGTGACCGAGGGTGTAGTCCGCGCCCTTTCGAATCGCTTCGGTGATATATATTTTTGCTTTTTTGACCGCGTCTTCTACTCCATTTCCTTTTGAAAGGTAAGCGGCGATCGCCGACGACAGGGTGCACCCGGTACCGTGGTTATTGCGGGTTTCGATGCGGTCTCCCTTTACTTGAACAAAACGATCTTCTGAAACAAGATAAAGTAAATCACTGCTATCGATCCCTTTTAGATGACCGCCTTTTATGAGTATATGTTTACTGCCATACCGGGCCAGATTTTTTGCTGCGGCTTTAAAATCTTCAATGCCCTCAGATTCCCGATCCATCAAAACAGCGGCTTCCGGCAGGTTCGGGGTGACTACGTCCGCCAGGGGCAGGAGATGGTCTTTTAGAGCTTCAATCGCATCGTCTTGCAGAAGTTTATCCCCGCTCTGAGCCACCATCACCGGATCCACCACAATATTGGTTGCGCCATGTTTTATCAATTGTCGAGCCACGACCTGAATCAGCTCGGCCGAGTAAAGCATACCGATTTTGATTGCATCGGTGCCGATATCCGTGAAAACAGCTTCCATTTGTTTTTCTGCAAACAATGGCGGCACAGCATGAATATCCGTGACACCTGTCGTATTTTGAGCAGTCAAGGCTGTAATGACGGACATGCCGTAGCAACCGATTGCCGAAAATGTTTTCAAATCTGCCTGTATGCCGGCGCCGCCACTGCAATCCGATCCGGCAATCGTAAGGACTTTGTGATAGGATTTATTCATGGTTTTATCTCAATTTAAAATGATCCCACCCTGAAGGGCTAAGGTTTTTGATGCGACCCCCTGGGTCGATGAGTTCCATACGACCCGGAACCGTTGTCTCTCCAATGGGGAAAAGGGGTTGCTTAAATGTTTTAGAATAATTTTCGATGATCGTCTCCATTTTCTCCGGTGCAACCGTGAATATCAGAGTGTAGTCTTCACCCCCCGCAAGCGCGAATCCAACAGGGTCAAAGCCGAACCGGTCGCAAAAGGATATGAGGTTTTTTGAGACCGGAATTTTTTCCGCGAACAGACGGATTCCCATTTTACTTTCATTTGCAATATGTCCAATATCGGAACTGAGCCCGTCGCTGACATCGATTGCGGCGTGCACACCATCCTGACACGCGAGAAAGCGACCCTCACGCAAGTAAGGCTTGGGAAGGATATGGGCGTTGAACAAATATTTAGATTCTTCGGTGTCCGTTTCAATTCCATTTGCTATCAAATAAAGCCCGGCACGGCTTTCTCCCAAAAAACCGGTTGAAACAATAATATCTCCTTGCCGTGCGGCATTTCGATAGAGAATTTCCTTTTCAGGTACAGAACCGGTTAGACAAATATTTATGATTAAGTCCGTTTTCGAACGTGTCGTGTCGCCCCCGAGAATGTTCACACCAAATTCAGCCGCCAGGGTTTTTATTCCCCTGTATAGATCTTCAAGGTAAACGATGGGGCAGTCATTGGGAATGCCAATACTGATAAACGCTTCCCGGGCATTTCCCCCCATGGCCGCAATGTCACTCAGGTTTATCGCCAGGGCCTTATATCCCAGATTAAATCCGGAAGTCGT
>JAFDFH010000183.1 GCA_019309945.1 Deltaproteobacteria bacterium | reverse complement strand
AACCATATTGATAAATTTGATTTATCCTTCAAGGTTTTTCATGAACTCATGGCCAAACGGGTGAGTGAAATCCTGCTGGTTTCCAGCCCTTATGACGCCTTTATCATGGAAGAGGACGGCCGGCTGGCCGAACGGATTATCCATGAATATCGTGGACTGAACCTTACCCGTCCCCCCAAGCTGACATGGGTGTCCACAGCCAAAGACGCTCTTCACGCCCTATCGCAAGGAACCTTCGATCTTGTCCTTACCATGCCCCGAATTGATGACATGGAAGTATACGTTCTCGGTAGCGAAATCAAGAAAGCCAACCCGGGGCTTCCGGTGTTTCTGCTGGCCCACAATTCGGCCAGATATTTAAATGAACCGCGGTATTCAGACCGCAATGCTATCGACAAACTGTTTGAATGGTGCGGCAATACGGATCTTCTGCTTGCCCTGATCAAAAATGTTGAAGACCGAATGAACGTGGATTATGACACCCAAAGGGCCAACGTCAGGGTTATCATTATGGTGGAAGATTCGCCGTATTATTGTTCTTCCATACTTCCGGTTTTATATAAAGAGATTGTCATGCAAACCCAGGCGGTGATGGAAGAATCCGTCAATGAGGAACACCGTATCCTCAGAATGCGTGCACGGCCGAAAATCCTGGTGGTCGAAACCTATGAGGAGGCCGAGGATTTGTACCGACGGTTTAAACCTTACCTGCTCAGTGTTATTTCCGACGTTCGTTTTCCCAAAAACGGTAAGATAGATGATCAGGCCGGGTTCGCACTGCTTGCCCAGGTGAAAAAAGAGACTCCGGATATCCCCCTTCTCATGCTTAGCTCAGAAGAGTCCAACCGTAAACGAACGGAAGACATTCCTGCTGTTTTTCTTAACAAAAACTCTTCGTTTCTTCACACGGATATCCGTTATTTTTTCATGGGATATCTCGGATTTGGCGATTTTATCTTCAGGCTTCCCGACGGCACCGAAGTGGCCCGAGCCTCCAACATCCGCAAAATGGAAAAAATTCTTCCGTCCGTTCCTGACGAATCGGTTTATTACCATGCGATGCGCAATGACTTCTCAAGCTGGCTCATGGCCCGATCCGAGATTCTCCTTGCCCAAAAACTCAAACCGGTAAAGGTCAGCGACTTTTCCAACATTTCTGAAGTAAAGGCGCTTCTGGTTTCCAGCATACAAGAACGGCGCAAGGGGCGCCAAAGAGGATTGATCAGTGATTTTGTTTCCGATGAATTTGATCCGGATGCTGATTTTGTCAAGGTCGGTAAAGGGTCTTTGGGTGGTAAGGCCCGAGGGCTCGCGTTTATGTCCACCCAGCTTAGAGAGCATCCTGAACTTCAGGAAAAATTTAAAACCGTCAACATCATCGTACCCAAGACGATCGTCATTTCCACCGAGGGCTTTGATACCTTTATCAATCTAAATCATTTAGCCGATTTATCAAAAACGGATCTCAGTGATGAACTCATTGCCAAGGTGTTTCTCGAATCTCATTTTCCCGACCGGCTTCGTCGTGATCTGGAAGTCTTTCTATCCCAGGCGCGATATCCCCTGGCCGTACGTTCATCCAGTCTTCTTGAAGATTCGCAGTTTCAACCTTTTGCCGGCCTTTACAAGACGTATATGATTCCGAACAATCATTCGGACCTGTCGGTAAGGATTTCCCAGCTGATTAAAGCAATTAAGCTGGTGTATGCCTCCACCTTCATGGAGGCTCCGCTATCTTACGCCAAAAGGACGCTGCATCAGGCCGAAGAAGAAAAAATGGCGGTCGTCATTCAGAAATTGACCGGAATTGAGCAGGGCGGCTATTATTATCCGATGATATCCGGGGTTGCCCAGTCGTATAATTTCTATCCTATATCCTATATGAAGCCTGAGGAGGGGATTGCCCACATCGCTTTGGGACTTGGGAAAACCGTTGTGGAGGGGGAAACCTCACTTCGTTTTTCGCCCAAATATCCCCAGTTTCTTCCTCAATTTTCTACAGTGGACGACATCTTAAAGAATTCCCAGCGATCTTTTTATGCCCTCAAAATGGATGCATTCCCCGACAATTTTGGATGGGACGACGATGGGACCCTGGCAGAATTAGAGATTGATGAATCCGAAGCGCATCAAGCGCTAAAAAATCTGTGCAGCACCTATATTCCTGAAGAGCACCGCATTCGCGATACAGCCAACATTCCCGGTTGCCGCGTCCTGACCTTTGCGCAGATTTTAAAATACAATTCTTTACCCTTGGCGGAGATTCTGGCGGACATTCTGGAGATGGGGCGAAAAGGTATGGGCACCGCCGTGGAGATAGAATTTGCTGTTAATGTTACGGTGGACGATCAACACAAGCCCGAGTTTGCCCTTCTTCAAATCAGACCCATGACACTGACCCCGCAAAACATGGAAGTGAAAATTAGCGAGGCCGAGATCGCGCAAGCATTTGGTTTTTCCACCAGAGCACTGGGCAATGGCAGGTATCAGGACATTGCGGATATCGTTTTCGTTAAGCCCGACGTGTTTGATCCCGCCTTTACTTTAGACATCGCCGCGGAAATCGGCAAGATCAACAAGATGATTGTTTCGCAAAATCGGAAATACCTTCTCATTGGTCCAGGACGATGGGGCTCTGCTGACCGATGGCTGGGAATTCCCGTAACCTGGAACGACATCATGGGGGTCGGCGCGATAATCGAGGCCACGACTGAAAAATTGCAGGCCGACCCTTCTCAGGGGACCCACTTTTTTCATAATATTACTTCTCTTGGAATCAGCTATATGACGATACCCAGGGATGGAGAAGATTTTTTAGACTGGGAATGGTTGGATTCTCTGCCGGTTGAAACCGAAACCACCTTTGTCAGGCACGTAAAACTCGAAGATCCGATCACCATTTTGATCGACGGTAAAAAATCAAGGGCAGTGCTATTGAAATAAAAAAGAAAATATCGGAGGAGTGCAATGAATGCAGTCATGGAAAAGATAAAGGCGAGGGATCCGGGCGAAAAAGAATTCCAACAGGCGGTCACCGAAGTTATGGAATCAATAAAACCGGTTCTGGACCAGCACCCCGAGTATCGGCATGCCGCCATACTGGAAAGGATCGTAGAACCGGAACGGGTGATCATTTTTCGGGTGCCCTGGATGGATGACAGGGGAGCCGTTCTGGTCAACCGAGGGTTCAGGATAGAGATGAACAGTGCGATCGGACCTTACAAAGGCGGCCTTCGTTTTCATCCCTCGGTTACACTTTCCATTTTAAAATTTCTTGCCTTTGAGCAGGTTTTTAAAAATGCCCTGACAACATTGCCCATGGGCGGCGGCAAAGGGGGGTCCGATTTTGATCCCAAAGGCAAGTCAGATAATGAAATGATGCGGTTTTGCCAGAGTTTTATGAGCGAACTTTTCCGGTATATCGGACCCAATACCGATGTTCCGGCAGGTGATATCGGCGTCGGTGCCAGGGAGATCGGGTTTCTTTTCGGTATGTATAAAAAACTCAGGAATGAATTTACCGGTGTGTTGACCGGTAAAAGCTTGAACTGGGGTGGCAGCCTGATTCGGCCGGAAGCAACCGGTTATGGGTGTGTTTACTTTGCGGCGGAGATGCTTGATACCCAAAATTCCAACTTCGAAGGGAAGATTTGCCTGGTATCCGGCTCCGGGAATGTGGCCCAATTTGCGATCGAAAAAATTTTGGCTCTGGGCGGAAAGGTTATCACTCTTTCCGATTCTTCCGGATATATTTTTGACGAAAGTGGAATCAACGAAGAAAAACTTCAATTTATCAAAAGGCTAAAAAACATCCGCCGGGGTCGAATTAAAGAATATGCGGAAGAGTATCCGGAGGGGGTATATACCCCTGTTGATCTTGCGGCCGACCATAATCCTTTGTGGGATCATCAGGCCGACGGTGCCTTTCCATGTGCCACTGAGAATGAAATAAATGAAAAAGACGCCCAAAATCTTGTCAGAAACCGTGTTGCCCTGGTTTGTGAAGGCGCCAACATGCCAACCACACCCGAAGGGATTAACCTTTTTCTGGACAGTCATATTTTATACGCACCCGGGAAAGCCGCCAATGCCGGTGGTGTCGCCGTCTCCGGTCTTGAAATGGCCCAGAACAGCATGCGTATCAGCTGGCCGCGACAGGAGGTCGAACAGCGGCTTCAGATAATTATGAAAAGCATCCATAAAACTTGTCTTGAAGCCGCCGAAAAATACGGTTCCCCAGGCAACTACATGGACGGTGCGAACATCGCCGGTTTTGTTAAGGTTGTGGAGGCCATGCTGGACCAGGGACTAGTTTAGTACCCATCCAGAAAAGGTCTTTTTGCCCGATCTCGTCGTTATGCTCAAAATTTTATCCTCGGAATATCAACTATATGCCTGCGGTAAAATTTTTTACATGCCTTGATCTCGAATAAAAATCCTCGTTTCTGGAAGGACACTAGTTTAACGATCAGACATTAATATGGTCATGCCATTTGCTTCCGGGCGATAGCAATAAAAGAGCATTTCTTGCGATAGAGGAGGCGGAACTCGGGGTTTTCTTAAAAAAACCTTGACATAATCATTTGGAAGTATCAATTGACAACCGACGAAGGATTACATTGAATACTCGAAAAAGGTAATTAGCATCCTATGAAAAAACCGGAAAAAGAAGTACGAATTAATCGGGAATGGTGTAAAGGTTGCGGAATTTGTGTGGCTTTTTGCCCCAAGGAAGTTTTAATGCTGGATGAAGAGGGCATTGCGAAATGGGAACATTGGGAAAATTGCATCAGTTGCGGCCTTTGTGAAATGAGATGTCCGGACATCGCGATTGAACTAGTATAGAGGAGAAAAGGGTGAAAGGAAAAACAGTTTTTATCCAGGGCAACCAGGCCGTTGTGGAAGGCGCTCTTTATGCCGGCCTCCATTTTTATGCGGGGTATCCGATTACGCCCTCAACGGAGATTGCCGAAATATTGTCTACAAGGCTGCCGGAGATCAACGGGAAATTCATCCAGATGGAGGATGAAATTTCATCGATGTGCGCCATCATCGGAGCTTCTTTAACCGGATTAAAGGTGATGACCGCCACCAGTGGACCCGGATTTTCACTGATGCAGGAAGCCATCGGTTATGGGGTGATGACCGAGGTCCCCGCAGTGGTGGTCAATGTTCAACGCGGGGGGCCCAGCACCGGTTTACCCACCTCGGTGGCCCAGGGCGACGTCATGCAGGCGCGATGGGGCACCCATGGTGAACATTCCATTATAACCCTGACGGCGTCGAATCTACAGCAGGTCTTTAACATGACCGTGGAAGCATTCAATCTGGCTGAAACGTATCGAACGCCGGTGATTCTTTTGTTGGACGAGGTTCTCGGTCACATGCGTGAAAAGGTGGTGATTCCCGACCCCGGGGAAATTGAAGTCGTGGATCGACTTTACACATCAGTGCCCAGGGACGTTAATTACCATCCTTATCTGGCCCGGGAAGACGGTCGTCTTCCGATGAGTGATTTTGGAGCTGTGCATCGATATAACGTGACGGGATTGTACCACGACATGTGGGGGTTTCCCGCGAATGATCCCAAGACTGCTTACGACCTGCTGCATCATCTGGTCGACAAGTTAGAACACCGTTCCGACACGATCGCGCGTTATCGGGAGTTTTACACGGAC
>JAFDFH010000182.1 GCA_019309945.1 Deltaproteobacteria bacterium | reverse complement strand
TGCTTCCAGGTAAAATCTTCAAACCTTTTGACGCCAAAGGATTCGAGCTCGTCAAGTTGTTCGTCGGCAACACCCCATCGAACAGGCTTGACCGTACCTTTATCCAGTTTCATAAAAAATAGATTGGGGAGGGCCGTAATAAGATGAAAAAACCTGCCCCAGGGAAGAAAGCAAATAAAAAAGAAAAATATAAGCTCGTGGATATAAAATGCACTCAAATGGATGCTCTGAAGGGCTGAAATCTTCGTTTCCGTCAACCCACCGGCAACCCACCAGACACCGGTTCCGGGAATCATAAATTTCGTTTCGAATCCTTTTTGAACCCTGGCGGCGACATCGCTTCCCTGAAAAAACATATCGGCGACCATCAGTCCGGCAATCAGGCTCAGGGCCAGCAAAGTTTCCGAAGTACGATCTTTACCATACCGGGTTGGTACAGAATACCTTGCGGGTTTAAATAACCCCCTTCGAATGATGGCAAAAACACATGCAACCAAAACCAACGTTGCGGAAAGATCTTTGACGTTGATGTAGGTGTCCACCAGAAACCCGCCGAACCCCGGTAATTCAAAGCTCTCTATAATTCCGAGGAACACGAGTGCAAGCCATCGCAATGCGATAATGATGAAACCGGATAAAATGGTAAAAATGGTAATATGAATGATACTGGCCAGCATGTAACGGGGCATGCGATGATGGGGATAAAGGAAAGTATTCAGAATTCGTTGTGTTAACCGTTCAGGGTGAGGAACCGGTGAGGCTTTGAAAAGGGGTTTAAGTCGCTGTCCAACAATATAGGCAAATATGCAAATTCCAATAAAGGGGATGATAACGGAAAAAATAACAGTGGGGATGCCCCCAATCGATGCGCTTGCCGGCGAGATTAGTGCTGCTTCCATTATTTTCTTTCTTTCTCCATTAATGTGTTGTATTATTGTTTCAGTCTGCCAACAAGTTAAAATACGATTAATGAATGAGCATTCATTCATTAATAAACAAAATAACGTGCGTCAAGAACAAAATGGCCGTTTGGGTTTAGCTGATCATCAAAAAAATCAAATGACATTTTTGCCAGGATTAAAGATCATTATTCATAGCACAATTACCTTTTAGGGACAAATGGTTAATCCATCTGTTTGTAACTTCTCAAAAACTTATGGTTAAACCTACCAGCGGAGTCATCCGGTATTTTTTTTCAAAGCGGGCAACTGTTTGAAGCCGTTTAGGGCGGCTTACAGTGACTCGAACAGAATAAATTGTTGATTGTAGCCTGTTTATGCTAAGCGACACACTCATTTTAGATCCCGTGCGCGGGGCACTGTTAGGCGCCCTTAACGGCAAGTTTTGGCCGTATTGAAAAAAATTACCGGATGGCGTAGCGGGCCTATCGGAACATATTGAAAAGTTACATCTGTTTCTCTTCAGCCACCAAATCGTTTTGCGATCAAACATCGTAACCCTTCGCGGGGTTAGCGATTGGCGTTCACCAAAATTACTATACAGGGAATTTACCCGGACAAGCGGCAGGGAAAATCCGATCAACGATTCTCACATAACCGCCGCTAAGGGTTCACTCAGAAATTAATTCACAATTTTTAAGCGTTGAGGCGCCCGGCTGGTAAGGCGCGCAAACGCAGTAATATCTGGCATATTGCGAGTTTTCGCAACGCAGCCAGGCGGGATGCATCGGCGTTTAAAATGTGAAGTTATTTTTGAGTGAGCCCTATGGAAAATGAAAAAGAAAGGAGGTCATCGTGGCACAAGAAATCAGGTATCAGGATAAACCCTGGATTGCCCATTACGAAAAAGGAATCAAGGGTGAAATTGAGTTCAAGGAAACATGTGTCCCCGAATTCCTGGAAAGGTCGGCCATTAATTTTCCGGACAAGATGGCGCTTCTCTTTCAGGGTTACGAAGTTACATTTCGTGAACTAAAGGATATGGTGGACCGATTTGCCACCTGTCTGCATGCGTTCGGCATCAGGCCGGGAGACAGTGTTGCGATACTCCTGCCAAATGTTATTCCCTGCGTCGTTAGCTACTATGCCATCCTAAAAATCGGCGGCCTAGTGGTAATGAACAATCCCCTTTATGCAGATCGGGAACTCGAACATCAATTCAACGATTCAGGCGCCAAAGCCTTGATTACTTTAGATCTGCTGGGCAACCGAATGATCGATTTAAGGCCCAAGACCAAAATTAAACAGATCGTTTATGCCTCTATTGGAAACTATCTTCCATTTCCCAAGAACCTGTTATTTCCACTTGTCGCCAAAAAGAAAAAACTGGCAGCCGATGTTAAACCGGCCGATGATGTGTACAAATGGAAGGAAGTTCTTGCAAGTCATTCTCCAAATCCACCCCAGGCCAAGCTCTCTTTTGATGATGTTGCCATGTACCAGTATACCGGAGGGACAACCGGCGTTTCAAAAGGTGTTATGCTGACCCACGCGAACCTGAGCAAAAATGTTCAGCAGATTCGCGCATGGTTTCCTTCATTCAAGAAAGGTGAAGAAATCATGCTGGGCGCGCTTCCTTTCTTCCATGTGTTTGGGCTTACCGTTGTCATGAATTTTGCCATGTACATGGGATGGGGGGATATTCTCGTTCCCAGACCCCAGCCGGAACCACTGCTGGAAACCATCGGCAAATTCAAGCCAACCTTTGCGCCCCTTGTCCCGACCATGTATATTGGGATGCTCAATCATCCGAATATCGATAAAACGGATATGACCTCTATAAAGGGCTGCTTTTCAGGGAGCGCCCCACTTCCCCTCGAGGTGATAAAAGATTTTGAAGAAAAGACCGGCGCCGTTATTGTAGAAGGATTCGGCATGACGGAATCCACACCGGTAACCCATATCAATCCATTTGCCGGCGGTAAACGCAAGGCCGGAAGTATCGGAATCCCGATATCCGACACGGAATGCCGTATTGTAAACCTGGATGATGGTAAAACAGAAGTTCCGGTCGGAGAAACCGGAGAGCTTCTCGTCAGAGGCCCCCAGGTCATGAAAGGATACTGGAACAAGCCGGAAGCAACAGCGGAAACACTGGTGGATGGATGGCTCTATACCGGAGATATTGGTAAAATGGACGAAGACGGTTACTTTTACATTGTTGACCGCAAAAAAGATATGATTATATCCGGCGGGCTTAACGTGTATCCACGGGACATCGAGGAGGTATTTTTTGAGCACCCCAAGGTACAGGAAGCCACCGCCATTGGAATACCTCATCCCACACGGGGCGAGGCAATAAAGGTCTTTGTGGTGCCGGTCGAAGGGGAAACACCAACAGAAGAAGAACTTATGGCGTATTGCACTGAAAAGCTGGCCAAGTTCAAGCTTCCGACCGAGATTGAATTCAGGGCCGAACTTCCCAAAACCAACGTCGGCAAGGTTTTAAAAAAGGATCTGAGGGCGGAAGAAATGGCAAAGAAAAAAACATAGGACCATGCGCAGAGCGCAACTTGACATCCCGGTTGCGCTCTACGAGACCTTTGCAAAACGGCACTTTTTGCCCGATTTCTGCGTCAGGCTCAAATTTCAATCCTCGAAATATTAAATATATTCCTGTGGTTGAACCTGATTTAAAAATTTGGTCGCCTTCCTTGAACGCAAACAAAAATTACCATTTTTCAAAGGTCTCTCTACGCTAGTCTAAATGAACGGATTTAGAACGGATACTTCTTCCCTTTTATGACTTTTTCAGCAATCAGGCGCCGCAGTGCGATGGTATCCAGCGGCTGGTAAGCTGCCAGTTTTTCAACCGCAGCATACTGGGCTGCCAGGGAATCATCCTCGACAACGAAGGCGAGGATCTGTTTGGCCCAATGTACAATTTTGGGTATTGTATCGTTGACATAAACTTTAACGGCAGCGATATGATGAACTGCTTTTTCTTCACCCTTTGCAGCCAAAACCTTTTGAGCCCTGAGAAGACCGCTTTCCATGGCGTATATCTCGATTATCATATCGGCCAGCATTTCAAGGACTTCTTGCTCATCCGCCAGGTTGGCTAAAAGCTTGTTAACAGCTGTACCCGAAGCCATCAGCAAAATCTTCTTACACATTCTGAGCATGTGTTCCTGGACTGCAAGTGGTGTATTATCAAGGTTAACCAAATCCGGCGGATACACTTTAACTTCTTCGCTCAATGCCTGAATCGCATCTAAAAGTTGAAGCCTGCCCTGCATGGCTCTTTTAACAATCGTTCCCGGAACCAGGAGACGGTTGATTTCGTTTGTTCCTTCGAAGATCCGGTTGATACGGGAATCGCGGTACATCCGCTCGGCCGGATACTCCGCAATATAACCATTGCCGCCAAATATCTGAACCAGTTCGTCCACACAAAAGTCAAGGCATTCCGAACCATATACTTTGGCAATGGAACATTCGATGGCATATTCCTCAATCGCCTTGGCGTTCTCGGTTCCCAAATTTTTAGCCCCTGTATCCAATGTACTGAGTTTATCATCGATGGCGGCGGCCAGCCGATAGGTCAGTGATTCAGTCATGAAAATGCGGATACACATATCCGCCAGCTTGTTTTTGATCATGCCGAAGGAGCTGATCTTTTTACCAAACTGTTCTCTCATGGTTGCATATTTTACGGCTTCCGCAAGGGCCAGCTTGCACCCGCCGACCGCGCCGGCGCAGAGTTTGTAGCGGCCGATATTCAATATATTGAAGGCGATCTTGTGTCCCTGGCCGATTTCAAACAGGACGTTTTCCACCGGTACCTCGGCATCCTTCAAAACCACAGACGTTGTGGAGGATCCTTTAATTCCCATCTTCTTTTCTTCAACGCCATGTGAAATACCAGGGAAAGAACGTTCAACGATAAAGCCCGTAAATTTCTCTCCATCGACCTTGGCGTAAATAATAAAAACATCGGCCCATGCGCCGTTGGTAATATAGATTTTCTCACCATTTAACAGGTAATATTTACCATCTTCTGAAAGCATTGCCGTGCTCTGCGCGTTGAGGGCGTCCGAACCGGCGCTGGACTCCGTCAGACAATAAGCCGCAATCCATTGACCGCTGGATAGCTTCGGCAAATATTTTTTCTTCTGGGCTTCATTTCCAAAATAAACAATCGGCAGTGTGCCGATGCCGGTGTGGGCACCATGGGAAACGGTAAAAGATGGCGCCTGGCCCATCACTTCAGCAACAAGGCAACTGCTGACCTTGTCCATCCCTTCACCACCGTATTCTTCCGCAATATCTGTAGCATTCAGCCCCAATTCGCCGGCCATTTCTATCAGACGGCGGACGAATTGCTCTTCTTGCGCTTCGATGCGTTCGACATTCGGCTGGATTTCTTTTTTTACAAAATCCGCAGCAGCTTTGAAAATCATTTTGTGTTCCCTCGTGAAATCTTCGGGGGTAAACACATCATTCGTCGAGGTATCGGTAATAAGAAATTCTCCCCCTGCAAGAATTTTTCTTTCCGCCATATCTTTTATCCTATTTTAGTAAAGTTAGCCTCCAAAAGAATCCTCGGAAATCTCCACAACCGCACTGTTGTTTGCCAGAATCGCCTCCATTTTCCCGAGCGTCACCGGCAAGATTACGCTGGTAAAGTATTCAGCGCTTTTTAGCTGACCTTCGAAGAAAGCGGTGTCTTTTTTCTTGGCCCCCTCATTTAGTTTTCGAGCAGCAATGGCAGCTCGCCACAGAAGCATCCACGCCATAACCACATCTCCGGTGACTTCCATAAACGGATAGGCAAAAGCAAATGCGTTCATCACCTGAGGCGACATGGCGATTGTACCCATATGCATACCAACCTCAGCCAGCTTATTCACCGAATTTTCAACTTTGCTTGCAAAGTCCTCCAGACCCGCAACCCCTTTTGCTTCCCCAACGGTTTTTTGCATTTCTCCGATGAGGTCCATAACCGCTTTGCCTTTATTTAAGCCCAGCTTCCTTCCCAGCAGATCCATGGCCTGAATCCCGCTGGTTCCTTCATAGATCATGGTGATCCTGCAATCCCGGAGGAGCTGCTCGACAGGATACTCTTTGATATAGCCATATCCACCATACACTTGAATGGCCTGGCTGCATATTTCAAAGGCTCTGTCTGTGACATATCCTTTGGCAATCGGGATAAGAACGTCGACAATTCCCTGATATTTGACTTTTTCTTCGGCATCATCGGTGATAACCGACCGGTCGCCACACATCCCGATATAATAAAGAAGGCTTCGCATTCCTTCCACGTAAACCTTCATTGTCAATAGCATGCGCCGTATATCCGGGTGTTGAATGATTGAAACCGATGGTGCGTCTTTATCCAATAGCATGCGCCGTATATCCGGGTGTTGAATGATTGAAACCGATGGTGCGTCTTTATCCATAAATTGAAGAAGATGCTTTCCCTGGATCCGTTCTCTAGCATAATTAAGCGCATCCAGGTATGCAGACGACGCACAACAAAATCCTTGAAACCCTACAAGGAGTCGAGCCTCGTTCATCATCTGAAACATGGCGCGCATCCCTTTGTTCTCTTCACCCAGAAGGGTTCCTCGGCACTTCCCCTTTTCACCCAGCGCAAGGGTGCAGGTTGAGTTTCCATGAATTCCCATTTTTTCTTCAATACCGGTGCAGACCACATCGTTGGGCTCGCCGAGGCTTCCATCATCTTTGACCCATATTTTGGGGACG
>JAFDFH010000181.1 GCA_019309945.1 Deltaproteobacteria bacterium | reverse complement strand
AGCCTTTACGGTGAAGGCGACAAACCAACCAAGTTTGGGAAAGGGCTTTTTATCGGCATGGCCTATGTGGCCGGTTCCGGCAGCATCGTAACGCTTCTGTGTGCGGCGCGCGGTGCCGTGGCCATTGGCTTTTATTACGATATTGTGGGCCGAAACATCTCCTTCTTTGAATTAAGCTATTACATGTTCCCCATCGGGTGGCTGATGACATTCCTTTTGTGGGGATTCTTTATGATCTTTTTAAAGCCCGAGAAAAAGGTCATCCCCGGCTTAAGGGAAAAGGCCAGACAACTGAGTTTGGAGCTGGGCCCCATCACCAAAAAAGAGATCCTGGCGGCGACCATCGTCTTTGGTTGTATTCTGGTCATGTCCCTGCGCTCCTTTATTCCGGCACTCCAACCGGTGGACAAAACAGCCATTATCCTGATTTCAACCATTTTATTTTTTATCACAAACATCCTGGACCTCAACGATCTTGAAGAAATTCCCTGGAATATTATCCTTCTTTTCGCGGGCGCCATGAGCATCGGTTTTTGTCTGTGGGACACAGGGGCGGCCAAATGGTTGGCCGTGAACTGGCTGACCATGTTCAAGGAATCCCACTGGTTCATTTTTGTCATGGGCATTGCGTTTTTCGTCATGATTATGACCAACTTCATCATGAACGTGGCGGCCATTGCCATCTCTCTGCCAGTGGCCCTGGTGATCGCCCCTTACCTTGGCGTGGCCCCTGAAGTCATTCTTTTTGCATCGCTCGTAACCGCCGGGATGCCTTTTCTGTTACTGGTCGGGGCGGCACCCAATGCGATTGCCTATGATTCAAGGCAATTTACAACCGGCGAGTTTTTTCTATACGGAATTCCCGCCAGCATTATGCTGATGATTGTCGTCGGGCTTGCAGCATGGTTTCTCTGGCCCCTCATGGGGATGCCGGTAACGATAGGAGGCTAGAATCATTTGAATAGATGCGTCCTGAATTATAGAAAGAAAAAGAGTGACTACTCAGGTGGATAGACTGAAGGTTGAAGGCTTTTAGGGACAAACCATGCGCGATCACACTAAATTAGGTGTTTAGGCTGAAGACTGAAGGCTGTTAGTCTATTTCAGTCTTTGACCTTCGGTCTTCAGCCTAATTCCGATTCATCTCTGCTTGAAGCACTTTCAGATTGGGAATGACGAAGCCGGGCGCTTCTCAGATAAATACGCCTTCAAAATGGCGTCCGGGGACAAGAACGTAACCTTGAACCTCTGAACCTTTGAACCCGTGAACGTCTACAGAAAAAGATATGATTCATAAAAATGTTATCACCAATTTCAGTCCCGGAGCATATATGCCTGAGATTGACCCGTCTGCTTTTATTCATCCGTTAGCTGCGGTGATCGGGCATTTATTCATCGGCAAAAAGGTGATGGTTTCGCCCTTTGCCTCAGTGCGGGGCGATGAGGGCCAGCCGATATTTATCGGAGATGAATCGAATGTACAGGATGGGGTTGTCATTCACGGCCTTGTAACCGAACACAATGGTTGTTTGATTGAAAAAAACCGGGTGGAGGTTGAGGGTAAGACATATTCCGTCTACATCGGCAATCGCGTTTCGCTGGCCCATCAGGTTCAAATACATGGCCCTGCGAGGGTGGATGATGATGCCTTTATTGGGATGAAAACACTGGTATTTAATGCAACCGTGGGGAAAAACTGTGTTATCGAACCCTGTTGTATTTTAATGGGCGTTCATGTGCGTGATGGACGGTATGTTCCTGCCGGCACGGTGCTGAAAGATCAGAAAAAAGCCGACAATCTTCCCGCTATTACAGATGATTATCCTTTTAAGGACCTCAATAAGGGAGTGGTGCAGGTGAATACCAGTCTCGCGGAAGGGTATAATGAAAAATCGGGGTCCCAAGGACTCAACTAAAGATGTGGATCTCAATTAGCCTGCGCAGCCGAATTTATTTGATATTGATTGCACTGGTGTTCATTTCACTGGTGGGCGGTGTTGTCCTGGTATGGTATACCTATCAGATGGAAAAGCTTCTAACTTCCATTATTTCCAGAGACCTGACCGCCTACCGGACCGCCGAAACCCTGGCAACCGCCCTCATCAACCAAAAAGGGTTTGTTTCTTACTACTTTCTAGACGGAGATCCGGATTGGCTTCGTCAATTGGGCGAGCATCGGCAGATTTTCAGGGAGAAACTCAATCTAGCGACTTCCCGTGCTGAAAAAGAAGAAGAAAAGAGGAACCTTGAACTGATCGAATCGGAATATCAGGCCTATATTGGTTTAAAAGACCGTGTCATTGACTACTATAAAAATGGGAAGCGTGAAGCCGGTGCCATGCTCCACCAGAAAGTGCGCAGGCATTTCTTCAAAATCCTCGATCTTTGTGAAAATTATAAAAATATCTACACATCAAAAATTATACAGGCAAGTGCAAAAACTTATATCCAGGCCCGAAAACTCAGAGTCATCGCCTGGGTTGCCATGCTTTTCATTTTTTGTCTGGCCACACTCCTGGCCCTTGTCCTGGCGAACCAAATTCTGGAGCCGATTCACAGATTGGCTGTGGTGGCGGACAGGGAAAAAGGTTCTCTGAAATCGAAAAACGAAATTAAAGCGCTCAGTCGCAGTGTACGGGATTTAATCGAAGATGTCGATCACACCCAGTCCGAGCTTAAAAAGAGCCGGGAGCATCTCTTGCAGGCTGAAAAAATGGCCCTTGTAGGAAAGCTGGCAGCCGGAATGGCCCACAGTATTCGAAACCCCTTCACGTCGGTCAAAATGCGACTCTTTTCTTTAAGCCGATCGCTTGACCTGTCTGGACCCCAGGAAGAAGACTTTGAAGTGATCTCCCAGGAAATCCGCCAGGTTGACACCATTGTTCAAAATTTTCTCGAATTTTCCAGGCCGCCAAGGCTTAAAATGCAATCCATCAGCCCATCCACGGTTGTGGATTCTGCCATTCAGTTATTAGAACACCGTTTAAAATCATACGATGTAACCATCAAGGTCAACCGCAAGGACCTGCTGCCGAAAATTCAGGCCGATCCCGAGCAATTGAAAGAGGTGCTTGTCAACCTCGTGGTGAACGCGTGCGAGTCCATGGAAAATGGCGGTTTGATTGTCATCAAAGAGGAAAGAGCCTACACGCCCCCTTTGGGTCAAGTGGCGGTAATCCGTTTAAGCGATAACGGCCCGGGCATCCCCGAATCGATTCAGGATAAGATTCTTCAACCTTTTTTCACAACTAAAGAGGAAGGTACAGGTCTGGGACTCAGTATTGCTGCCAGAATTGTTGAGCAGCATGGGGGTTGGCTGGATCTCAATTCTAAGGAGGGCGAAGGCACAACCTTTATCCTCACTCTCCCTGCAAAGGAGACAGGTCTTGAACACCATCTTGATTATTGACGACGACGACCCCTTAAGAAGGAGTTTCCATAAACTTCTGACCGAGGAGGGCTATCAAGTAAAAAGCGCCGCCGCGGGTGAGGCGGGCCTTGATATGATTCAAAAGGAAATCCCGGACCTGGTTGTTCTGGACATGCGTTTACCGGGTATGAATGGTCTTGAAACCTTTCAGGCCATACAGGAAATAGAGCCCAGGCTCCCGGTCATCATTATGACAGCCTATGGCACGACCGAAATAGCGATCGAGGCCACCAGGATGGGGGCTTTCGACTACATCCTCAAGCCTTTTGATATTCCGGATATGCTGACAGTCATCCAGCAAGCTATCGATGCAGGCCATTTTATGCGCTCTCCTGTAGAAATGGACGTCGCTCCGGACAGTGCCTTTCAGGAAGCCATTATTGGCCGGAGTAATGCAATGCAGGAGGTTTACAAGGCCATCGGGCGTGTCTCCTCAACGAATGCCACAGTACTGATCCGGGGCGAGTCCGGAACAGGAAAAGAATTGGCGGCCCGGGCAATCTATCAACACAGCCTTCGGAAACACAAACCCTTTCTGGTGATCAATTGTGTGGCAATCCCCGAGACCCTTCTTGAAAGCGAGTTGTTTGGTTATGAAAAAGGCGCCTTTACCGGGGCAACGCATCGCCGCATAGGGAAGGTCGAACAGGCTCGCAGTGGAACCCTATTCCTCGACGAAATTGGAGATATGCCCCTTGGTTTACAGGCGAAATTATTGCGTTTGCTACAAGAAAAAAGTATTGAACGTCTTGGCGGACGTGAAACCATTCCGGTAGATGTACGTGTCATTGCGGCGACCAATCGGGAACTTGAAGCCGCCCTCCTTAACAGCCAATTCCGGGAAGACCTCTACTATCGCCTCAAGGTCGTCACCATCTGGCTTCCTCCTTTACGGAAACACCCGGATGACATCCCCCTGCTCGCTGATTATTTCCTTTCGCGGCACGCCAAGGAAATGTCCATGGAAAACCCGGGAATTACAAAGGCAACGAAAGCATTACTAACGGTATACCCATGGCCCGGAAACGTTCGAGAGCTTTCCAATATCATTCAGAAAGCCTTGATATTCAACCGGGGGGCGCCCCTTCGCCCCGAAGATATCACCCACGCTATCGATGAAAAAAGCCCTGGCAAAGCCATCCATGATTACGACAATGATAAAAGCATTCAACAATGGGTGCGCCATGAGTTGACCCATAACCCCCGGGAAAATATGTTTGATTCAATCATAGACCAAATTGCCTGTAAGCTCATCAGCGAAACGCTGAATCTTACGGCCGGTAACCGCTCTCGTGCCGCAAAGATTCTTGGTCTTTCCCGTCCCACTTTGCATTCAAAAATAGAAAAGTACCGCCTGAAACTTGAAACCTACGTCAGCAAAGACACATCCTAAATAGTGCCCATCCAGAAACGGTCTTTTTGCCCGATCTCTGCGTTATGCTCAAATTTTTACCGCAGGCATATATCTGTTTGTTTTTACATTTTGTAAAAAAAATCGACAAAAAGACTTTTTCTAACAACGGCAACATCACATCAATTTAAATGAATTTATATAAATACGAGGCATTTCAAAACATTCCGTTTTATTCAAGGTCAAGGACGGCGATCCGCCTGAGGTGGATTAACCACAGGAATATATAAAATATTTCGAGGAGCCAGTTTCAAAACGTTTCAGTTTGTTCAAGGTCAAGGAAGACGATAATTTTAACCACAGGAATACATTGAGTATTTCGAGGATTAAAATTTGAGCCTGACGCCGAGATTGGGCAAAATGAGACGTTTTGAAATTGGCTCAGAGGATTAAAATTTGAGCCTGACACCGAGATTGGGTAAAAGGGAATATGTTGAAACTGCCTCATACAAATAAGTTATACGTTGCTCACTGAAAATTGTTTTTGGCATATCCTTTGCTTTTACATTCATTCATTCATACTTTTTTTCGATTCGACCCTGCTGTTTTCGCATTCGAACGTCCTGGAACAGCCAACGATTGCCACCGGGAGGTAAAAAATGAAAAAAATCCATAGAATCATGACGGCCATAGATCTTTCCGCATTTTCAACACAGGTTATGGAATATGCTGGCGGTCTGGCTGAGGATTTGAAAGCCGATCTGATTGCAGTGAATGTGATCAACCAAAGAGATGTAGAGGCTTTCCAAAAGGTTTCAGAATATTTTGACGATTTTTCAGTTGAAAATTATTTAAAAACCCAAAAAGATGAGCGCTCCCGTCTTTTAGAAAAAGTGATCAAGGAAGCCACCTGCTCGCATCTCTCGATTCAAATTGTTTTCAGGGTAGGCGTTCCTTTTCATGAACTCGCCCAGGCAGCAAAGGATCTGGATGTGGATCTTGTCGTAATGGGCACCCGGGGTCGTGGCCAAATAGCAGGCGTTCTCTTTGGATCGACTGCGGAAAAAATGTTTCGTCGTTCCCCTGTCCCATTATTAAGTATACGCCTGATAACATAAAATGGTGTCCATCGCTTTTCAAGATTTAAAAGCAAGGTAGCCCGTTAGAAACACCAAACAACTGTGTGTCTGAGGAGAAAAAACGAGGAGGGAGCATTATGTTAGTCAAAAATTGGATGAGCACATCGGTCATTACAATCGACGAAAACCGTTCCATGCAGGATGCTGTTAACGTGTTGAAAGAAAATAATATTCAGATATTGCCGGTGATGAAGAAGGAAAAACTGGTCGGAATCGTCACGGACCGCGACCTGAAAAGGGCATCAGCTTCAGATGCGACCCTTCTGGATGTTCACGAACTTATTTATCTAATGGCAAAGATTAAAGTAAAGCACCTGATGACTAAAAATCCCATTACGGTTCCCATTGACTTCACGGTGGAAGAGACTGCCGAGGTGCTTCTATCCAATAAAATTTCCGGCCTTCCGGTACTAGATCATGAGCGTAAACTTGTGGGTGTAATTACCCAAGCAGACTTGTTCAAAGCAATGATTGCGTTGACCGGTATTGGGAAAAAAGGAATCCAGTTTGCTTTTCAGCTCGAGGATCGGCCGGGATCGATTAAGGAAATTGCTGATATTATCCGAAAATACGGCGCCCGCATGGTAAGCATTCTTACCACTTATGAGGGAGTACCCGACGGGTATCGCAAGGTCTATATTCGCGTATACCAGGTTAATAGAAACAAATTAGCGGATTTTAAAAAAGAGCTGCAAGAAAAAGCCACGATGCTCTATATGGTGGATCATCGTGAAAACAGAAGGGAGATTTATTAGGGGCCTGCTATATGTTGAGACCTTCTGTGGCTTTACCCTTTTTATCATTTGATTTCAGGTAACTACTCAGGTGGATAGGCTGAAGGCTGAAGACTATTAGGAAAAATGATCTTGCAACAAAAAAGTGGAGTCGTGGTTAAGCCGCTTTTTTATTATTCCAACATTCCAACTCATAATTCGCGGGTGATTTATAGCCATTCGTAGAATGCTTTCTCCGG
>JAFDFH010000180.1 GCA_019309945.1 Deltaproteobacteria bacterium | reverse complement strand
CGAGTTCATGAATTTTGCCCGCGTTCAGGGAAGATAAAAATTTTAATCCCATGCATACCTTGCGTATGTCGAGAATTAAAACTTGGGTCTGGCGCAAAAAAGCGGGTAAAAGGAGGCGTTCTACAAAGGTCTCTTATTCAAACATAAACCGTCTCATACTAATATTCAGCAAGATCCCAATACAAATCATCATCGTACAAACCGATGAACCGCCGTAGCTGATAAACGGCAACGGGACACCCACAACCGGCATCAGCCCCATCACCATTCCTACATTGATAAAAACCTGCCAAAATATTATCGCCGTAATACCAACTGAAAGAATTGTACCAAATGGATCCCTGCATTTGAGTGCGATATTCAAGCCCCATATAATGATAGCAAAAAAAATAAAAAGAATGGCCACCGAACCCATGAAACCCCATTCTTCGGCTAGAACTGAAAATATGAAGTCCGTATGCTGTTCAGGTAAAAAATTAAGGGCATTTTGCGTTCCTTTTAGAAATCCCTTCCCGGAAATCATGCCCGAGCCAATGGCAATCTTGGATTGGATAATATGGTAGCCGGCTCCCAGGGGATCATGATCCGGATTAAAAAATGATAGTATTCTTTGCTTCTGATATCCTTTCAAAAAAAACCATACGGTGGGAATCGCTATCGAACCGGCGGCAATAATATAACCAAATGAGCGCCTTTCAATTTTTGCAAAAACCATCATTGAAGCAGAAATCAAAAGAATCAGCATAGCTGTTCCAAGATCCGGTTGTTTTACGATCAAAATAAAAGGGATAATCGTCAATATCATGGGGATGAAAAGCTGGCGCAATGTAAGTCCTTTTATATTGACAAGCTCTGAGTAGTGCCGGGCCAAAGCAATTATAACAGCGAGTTTGACCAGCTCCGACGGTTGAACTGAAACAGGTCCCATTATCAGCCAACGCCTCGATCCGCCAACATATTTCCCAAAAAATAAAACACAAATTAAAAGGATAATCGATACGACATAAATGGGGTGCGCCAATCGATACAAAATCTTGTAATTAACCAGGAAAGAAATAACCATTGCCGTCAATCCCACACCATACCAAATCCATTGTTTAAGGTAGAGTATTTTTTGTGGCGCAATACCTGGCGTCACGGCACTGTATACGGCAACAAGCCCCAGGGCACCGAGGAGGAGGGTCAGACCGAATAAACCCCAATCAAAGCATTGTATAAGCCGTCGATCAAACATGGTCGCTTCACTCCTGACGACGGATACTGGAAAAAACCAGAGTGCCGCTTCCCGGGTTTCGATTTATGAGTTTCATACCGTTCCGTTCATCTTTTTTTTATCATTGCCGGCTGACAATGTGTTTCGATCCGGGCTCATTATTCAGATACGTCCGGATCAGTTCTCTGGCAATTGGCCCCGCCGTACTCGACCCATGTTCACCATGTTCCACCATAACGGCAACGGCTATCACGGGGTCGTCAGAAGGTGCATAGGCCACGAACCAAGCATGGGATTTTAAATGCGCGGCGATGTCCTCTTCACGTTCGACTTCATCCGTTTTGCGGCTAAATATCTGAGCTGTACCTGTTTTCCCACTGATATCGATACCGGCAACACGGACTCCTCGTGCCGTTCCTTTGCTTCCGTTCACCACCTCCCATAGCCCTTTTCGAACAAGCTCCAATGTTTTCGGACTGGCCGGCAATTTTCCGACAACCTGCGTTTCGCCTTCACGAACAACCTTACCTGCACTTGTCACGATTTTTTTTAGAATCAACGGTCGATATCTATCGCCCCCATTGCCAACCGCAGATATCAGTCCCGCCATCTGTAAAGGGGTGACAAGGTTAAATCCCTGCCCGATGGCAACCGAAAGGGTTTCGCCGGCCTGCCATGAAATACCGGTATGGCGTTTTTTCCAGGCCGCCGTCGGGACCAAACCCGGCGCTTCATGATCAAGATTGATTCCGGTAGGTGATCCAAGACCAAAGGCCTTTGCATACCATGCCAGCCGATCGACACCCAATTTTTGACCCACCTGATAAAAAAAGCAATCACATGATTCGGCCAGTGCGCTTATAACATTGACACTGCCGTGCCCGCCTTTTTTCCAGCACTGATAAACACGATTGCCAAATTTATAAAATCCCGGGCAGAAAATTGTGGTGTCTTCATCGATTACCCCTTCCTCTAAACCGGCAATGGCCGTTACAATTTTGAAGGTTGATGCGGGCGGGTATTCTCCCTGCACAGCCTTGTTTGACATAGGTTTTAACGGATTAGAAATAAGAGCGTCCCATTTCTCATGGGACATACCGCTAACAAAATCATTTTGATCAAAAGAGGGACTGCTTGCCATGGCAAGCAGTCGTCCTGTCCCCGGTTCCATGGCAACCACAGCACCTGCCACACCATCTAAAAGTTCTTCAGCCTGTTTCTGCAATAATTGATCAATGGTTAAATAAATATCAAAACCCGGCCGGGTATCCACCGCGTTCAGAATTCTAACAACCTGGCCGGTGGCATTCACCTCGACCTGACGCCCCCCCCGCTGGCCCCGTAAATATTGCTCGTACGCTTTTTCGGCACCAAACTTCCCGATGAAATCGCCCTGTTTGCAATCCGGATATTTCCCGGATTTAAGCTCGCCGGGATTTATTTCACTCAAATAGCCGATAAGGTGCGCCGCGCTCCGTTTATTAATGTAATGTCGACGGGGTTTTACATCAATGCAAACACCGGGCAGGTCATATTTATGAACTTCAATAGCTGCCAATACATTTCGCCCAATATCCTGTTTTAACGGAACCGGTTTATAGTTTGAAGTCCCCTTACTCCGTGTGATCTTTGACTGAATTTCCTCAGATGAAGCTTTAGTATATCGTGATAATTTTTTAACGGTATCCTCGATCGGCTTGGCGTCTCTCAATATAATACTCAGATCAAAGGAAGCGCGATTGTCCACCAATAATTTTCCATTGCGATCAAAAACCAACCCTCGCGGCGGATCGATGCTTTGCAGCCGTATACAGTTGTTTTCAGAAAGCCGTCTGAGCTCCTCACCATTAATTACCTGGAGGTAAAACAAACGTAAAAAAAGGACAACAAACGCCACCATGACGCACAATATGGCCCCGATTAAACGCAATCTGTACCAATCGCTGTCTGCGGATTTTAGGTATTCGGCCATGCCTTTTTACCTGTCTCTTTCAGCTTTTAAGCGATCCAGCCATTTATCCCAGCGTTGATGAGCAAAATCAAAAAATATCAGGAATAAAGGGCCTGTGATCATTGCCCAAAGAACTTGCGTGGATACAATCTTGATGGCGGATTCAGAAAACTTGGAGCCTTGTGTTATTATAGCTAAACTACCGATAAAAATTAAATTCTGCATTAACACTCCGGCGGCCACAACGAATAGCAAAATCAGTGTATGGCGCGCATGAAATAATTTTATTATCCACCTTGCAGTGATGAATATCCAAAAATATGAAGTTATATACAACCCTAAAGGACCTCCGCTAAGGTTGTCCATTACGAATCCGAAAAGAATTATAACCGCCAAGCCTTCATGGAACGTACGAAAAAGACCGATGTAAACAATAAAAGGGATGAGTAAGTCATAGAAGCTGTCGAACAACGGGATATGGGGCATAATGGCTGACTGGAAGATTATCATGCCAAGACAGATGCAGATATACAAGCACTGGGTCATCGGTGGCTCTCAAAATCTTCATTTGGCGGGTTCGTGATAATTAAAACTTCTTCCAATGTTTCAAAGCCAACAAATGGTACAAGCGTAATCTCCTGAAAAATATCCGAGTCACGCCTGACAACTTCTGAAATGTGTCCAATCCGTAACCCCTTTGGATATACACCGTCCAATCCGGAAGAAACAACTGTGTCCCCAACATTGATTTCATGCTTACGCAATACATAATCAAAAAAACAAAGACCCGTTGGTTCTCCTTTAACCACCCCGCGTGCTCTGGTCTTTTGCACTAACGCATCCACAGCACTATTTGAATCAATAATGAGCAGTACTTTGGAATAATGATACGAGACATGAATGATCTGCCCGACAATACCTTCCGGCACCACCACCGCGAACCCTTTCGCTATGCCATCCGCTTTGCCTTTGTCGATAATTATGGTCTTAAACCAAGGCGAGGGATCCCTGCCGATCAATTCGGCCGAAAGGATCATGTGGGGTACCGTTTTACGGAAGTTCAATAAATTGCGGAGCCGACGGTTTGAAATTTCAAATTCACTCAACTCGTTATTTTTTTCAGTAGCCTGGTTGAGAGCTTTCTTTAAGTTATCATTCTCTTTTGCCGCTGAAACAAGAAAAAAATAGTGGCCCCATATTTCACCGGCAAAACGAATCGAATTCGTAACCACCTTCTGGAAAGGAGCAACTAAAACGACAGCGATTCCCCCAGATCCCAAAGAAGCATAACGGTTGCTTGCAACTGAAAGGACGACGATGTTGACTACGGCCAGTATAGCCATACCAACAATCATCAGCGTCTTTTTTGAAAACATACCATTAAGTAATTACAACTTGTTTGAGGATTTCAATGTTGTCGAGGACTTGGCCGCACCCCTTTACAACGGTGGACAATGGATCTTCCGTAACGGTTATGGGAAGGCCGGTTTCCTCTTTAAGAAGTTTGTCCAGATTTTTTAACAGCGCACCACCCCCTGTTAATACAATTCCTCGGTCAACAATATCGGCAGACAATTCGGGCGGCGTTTGTTCCAGTGCTATTTTGGTCGTCTCCAGGATGGCATCGATTTGCTCGGAAATCGCGACACGTATCTCCTCTGAATCAATGGCTAGAATTTTGGGTATTCCCGAAACCAGATCTCTTCCTTTCACCTCAATCGTTTCCACGTTTTCTAAATCCGGATAGGCATTGCCGATTGTTGTTTTGATAATCTCCGCCGTCCTCTCACCAATCAACAGGTTGTATTTTCGCTTGATGTACTGAATAATTGCAGAATCCATCTTATCTCCCGCCACCCGCATCGATCGGCTGTAAACAATGCCTGCCAGAGAAATCACGGCCACTTCGGTAGTGCCTCCCCCGATGTCGATCACCATATTGCAAGTGGGTTCTGTAATCGGAAGGCCGGCTCCGATGGCTGCCGCCATCGGCTCTTCAATCAGATATACCTCGCGAGCCCCTGCAGATTCTGCAGATTCCTTGACTGCGCGCTTTTCGACCTGTGTAATTCCAGATGGAACCGCAATAATAATTCTAGGCCTGAGCAATCTGCGACGGTTGTGCACCTTCTCAATGAAATACCGAAGCATCCGCTCAGTCACATCAAAATCAGCGATTACGCCATCACGCATGGGACGGATCGCCACGATATTCCCCGGAGTCCTTCCGAGCATATTTTTAGCCTGAAGGCCAACCGCTAAAACAGGATTTTTCATACGATTGTCCGTGCGCACCGCAACGACCGATGGCTCACTCAATACGATCCCTCGGCCTTTCACGTAGACGAGTGTATTGGCTGTACCGAGATCAATCGCAAGATCACTTGAGAACATACCTAAAATATTATCTAAAAATAAATACATGGCACCTCATCCTTTGCACATAAAGTCGTGCAAATACTTTTTTCCTTCAATTGATTACTTTTAAAATTACGGCGAAGAAAACCAGCCCCAAGACTTTGAATCATAAACAAAAAATTGTTACCAAAATAAATTTGAGATTACAAGGAAAATAATCATAAACG
>JAFDFH010000179.1 GCA_019309945.1 Deltaproteobacteria bacterium | reverse complement strand
CAATCCTACCGGATCATATCGGGAGACCGGCAGAAGAAAGGATGCCGGAATGGGAGGGGATATCAAAAACCAAACCGAAGATGGATCAATGCCGGGCTATATGCAGGACCCTGCTAAAAAACCGACTGTACCCGGTTTTCTCTTGTTTGAAGAGGCCGTAAAAATCGTAGATTATTCAACGTTTAACCCGGGTGATATAGTCCCTTTCCGGTTACCTGTAAAACCCAGCGGGTCAAGGTTTGATGTCAAAGCCCAAAGTAGATGGACCAAAGGATACTGGACCGTCATGCTATACCGAAAGCTGGACACCGGGCATGCAGACGATGTCGTTTTCAATCCGTTGAAAAGATATAGTTTCGCCATGGCCGTGTTTGATGATTCAGGAGCAGATCACTCAAAAGCGACAAAACCGATGGTGTTAAAATTTGGCCGTTGAATCATATTGCTATCATGTAAGATAGGTACTATGTAATGAACTCCATAATCCAGACTGACACCGCATATCTTGTGGTTCCTTTTTCCTTGACTCACAAGAGAAATTTACCTATGCTCCTTACCACAAAAACAAGTTCTTACGAATTAATCCACCGGTAGTCGCTTAGGCACACCTTTCCAAGCAAATAAAGCAACGTATCCGGCAGTTGCTTTTTGACATGCACCGGGATCCGGAAGGAAAAAAGACCCTCGATGAAATCATGATTGATCGCTTTCTGGCTCCCAAGGAAGAGTGGTACAATTCTATTGTTGCCATGAAACGGAATGTGCCTTAGTTGAAAATCACATTCTATGAAATTACAAAGCCTTAGAAGCAAATTACTGTTTTTAGTTTCTATCCTGGTTATCGGCAGCGGGTTATTCATTTCCATTCTGGTAACCAACCTTTTCAGCAAAAATCTGCGCGAATCCGCCATCGCTCAAGGAGAATATCTTTCCCAAGAGATAGCCCTGGAAGCTACCAACAGCATTCTCATCAACGACCTGATTGCCCTGCAAAACCTGCTTAACAATCACCTGTTGAGCAACCCTTCGGTGGAATATATTTTTATCCTTATTTTCTGAAGGCATCCCGCAACAATTGATCGGGGTGAATACTCCAAGAGACAATAAGCGTGGCAATCTTAAACGAATTGTTACCGACGAAAATGACTACTATCTTGATATTGCGTGGCCTATTTTTTCCGGCAAAGCCGGGGTCCTGCGCATCGGTCTTTCTGAAAAACCTAACCAATCCCAGATTGCAAAATTATGGATCCAGATGAGCGTTTTCACGCTGGGAATTCTCCTTCTTGCCATTGTCGTCAGCTTTCTTTTTATTACACGTATTACACGACCCCTTTCTGCGCTGGCAGAAGCGGCTGAAAATATAGATGAAAAAAATCTGGTGTTAGAATTGGAACCGGCCGGGCAGGATGAAGTCGGCCGATTGACGTCTTCCCTCAACCATATGGTCACCCGTATTCGGGACTACATGCAACGAATCGAACAAGATGCCCTGGAACTGGATCGAGCGCATCGCCAGACGCGAATTTCTTTTGAGATCATTCAAAAAATCGGGGCCCAAGCCAATCTCAAGGATGTCTCTTCTTATTTAATGCGGAAATTTCAGGAGATTATGGTTTGCAGTGAACTTGTTCTATTTATTTTCGGCAGCAACCGGGATTCTCTTTTTGTTTTTTCCGAAGGAGAATTCAGGACGTTTCACAAAAATTCCTTCGATACCATCCTTGCCGTCCTGAGCAGGCTGGATGGTATCACCTTTGTCAAAAAAAATTCTTTCACTCCGCCACTGGTGCCGGACAGCTTTCATTCAGCCGCACAAATTGCCGCCTTTCCGGTTTATCATGAGAATCAGCTCCTCTGTTCTTTGCTGGTTCCCTGCCCCGGCAATTGCCACTGTGAGACCAAAGAGCTGGAAGTGATTAATCTGATATTGAATCATTCCTCTGGTGTCATCAAACGGGCGCTTTTGCATGAAGAAGAAATGCTCCATATTCAACGCCACATCGATGTGACCAGAGAATATTGCGGGATTGTCGGCAAGGATACTCAAATGCAGGCCATCTATAAGCTCATCGAAGATATCGCCCCCACCGATACCACCGTTTTGATTCAGGGGGAGAGCGGCACCGGCAAGGAGCTGGTGGCCGGCGCCATCCACAGTCAAAGCCTGCGTAAGCATCTGCCTTTTATCGTCATTAATTGTTCGGCCTATCCGGCCACCTTGATTGAAACCGAGCTTTTCGGTCATGAGAAAGGTGCCTTCACCGGCGCAGTGCGCCAAAAGGCCGGACGATTCGAGCAGGCCCATGAAGGAACCGTTTTCCTGGATGAAATCGCCGAAATCCCCCCTTCCGCCCAGATCAAACTGCTACGGGTGCTTCAGAGCAAGAAATTTGAACGCGTGGGCGGCGAACGCACCCTCTCGGTGGATGTGCGTATCCTGGCTGCCACCAACAAAGACCTCCTTCAGGAAGTCAAAGATGGCAATTTTCGCGAAGATCTATTTTACCGAATCAATGTTATCCCCATTCATTTACCGCCGCTCAGAAAACGGCGTAACGACATACCATTACAGGCCCGATACTTCATGGGCCGGTTCGCCGCCGAGCAGGGCAAAAACATTCAGGAATTCAGCTCGGAGGCCATGCGACGGCTCCTTGATTATTCATGGCCGGGGAATGTCCGCGAACTTGAAAACAGCGTTGAACACGCCGTTGTGCTGGCCAAAGGTCATCGGATCGAAGTTACAGACCTTCCGTCGGCCCTTCATTATCCATCTTCTCCTGCAAAGACCGGATCCCAGGGCACGATTTTGGAAAACGAAGCCAAGCTGCTCAAGGAAGCCCTGGATGAATGCGGCTGGAACAAGAAACAGGCCGCCTGCCGCCTGGGAATCAGCCGCAACACGCTGTATCGCAAATTGAGAAAATTTCAAATCCATCCTCCTACAATCCACTAACCTGAAATATCAGGACGGACAAACCCCATCCCATCCCGGCAAATCCAACCTCGACGGAACCGGAACCGAAAAAGATAATTGCCTTCAGGGATTCCTCCCATTGCAGTGCGCCATGCGGTAAAAAAGTGTACCAATCTGACACATAGCTAACCACCTTTTATAATTCATAATTGAAGGCAATGCAGTTTACGTGTGCCACATCGGTGCATGCTATGGTAAATTTCGCAGGTTCTTTTTGCCGGGATGCATTTTCCAAAATCACAAACCACTTTAGTTTTGGGAATTAAAAAAGGCTATTTTTACCATGATCCCATAGAGTTATACCAAAGCTCTTCGAATTTCCCTTTATTTACCGGTCCAATTGGCATTGTACCCAGGCATTTGGCACAACATTTGCGCGAATTATCTTCCATAGGTAGCTTGAAAGAATGTTTCCGGGGAAAACAAAATCCCTGCCCTTATAAAAATCAGGTGAGGGGGAGCCGGTACCCTGATGAAAAAAGAGGTTGTTGTGCTGGATGCGGATAGAAAGCAATGCAGAAACCTCTGTAGCCTGTTGACAGGTCATACATACAGGGCAACTCCCATAAGTTCTTTCTCAAATATGGAGCGGTATCTGGGAAAAAGCGAATGTCGCGTAATTGTTGTGAACCTGGATAGTGTGGCGGTTACCAACAAAAGTCTAAAAACGCTAAAAAGAAAAAAGCCTTTGATCAACATTATTGCCCTTTCCGGGCGCCAGTTTCATCCCGAGCTGGAAGAGGCCCTGAGAGAATATATCTCCGTGTGCTTAACCAAACCGCTGGACGCGGATGAACTTATATACTGGCTGAGGGCTACTTTCGAAAATAATGAAAAACCAATCTGAAAATCTAACCCGGATAAACTGGATAAAACCATCACGAAAGCTCGAAAGAACTAAAACACGAAAAAACACTAAAAAAGGAGAAAAAGAAATACTATTTCGTGCTTTCCAATTTTCGCGTTTTCATAGTTAAAATCCGCCTCAGGCAGAGCAACAAAATACCCACGATTAAGATACTAATAATTTAAAGCGTATTAAATTTTGCAACACTATCACAAACCAAGGAGGACAACATGAAGGGAAGATACCTTGCAACTATTTTCATCATGGGCCTTATGGCACTGATTTTGTCGGCCTGCGGCGGTGAGCAGCCGATCGATGTTGCGGCCGTTACGTCCCAACCCAAGGCTTTTGTCGGCTCTGACACCTGCAAGATGTGTCACCTGGAACACTATGATTCCTGGAAAATGACCATGCACAGCCGCATGCTCCAGGACGCCAAAAAGAACGAGGATGTTATTATTGTTCCGATCGACGAAAAAAGGATCCGTGAAGATCTGGCCAAATTGAGTAAAAAGCTCAAGGTACCGGCGGATAAAATCTACGTTCCCACGAAAGACGAGATCCTTTACACCATCGGCAGCCAGTGGAAACAGCGTTTTTTGGTTAAAAAGGACGACACGCTTTTCATCTCACCGATTCAATACAACGCCGATACGGATCGCTGGGTCAATTATCATGAGAAAGACTGGGACAAACGTCCCTGGGCGCTCAAGTGTGGCGGTTGCCATTCCACCGGTCTCGATGTTGAAACACAGACTTTCAGTGAACCGGGGGTCGCCTGTGAATCCTGCCACGGAAAAGGCTCGTGGCACGCAGCCCTTCCCAAGACGGCGGTTTTTGAAAAGCGCCAGACCATCGTCAACCCCGCCAAACTCACCATGGGAGTGGCGGCTCAGATCTGTGGTTCCTGCCACAACCGGGGCAAGTCCACAATGGTCAAGGGGGGTGGCTGGCCCATAGGCTACACACCCGGCAAGGCACTTGCGGCATACTACAAATCGACTTCTTTTGAAGCCGGTGATGTAAAGCATGTGTACGCCAATGAGTTTTCGAAAGGGCATCACCAGCAATTTATTGACTGGCAGCATTCAAAGCACGCCAAGGAAGGCGTAACTTGCATGTCTTGCCACTTTGTGCATCAGATAGGAATGCCACCTACCCGGTCCCAGACTTTTGCGGCAGGATCCCAACAATGCCTCCAATGCCACACGATGGTCAACAATAATCTGGCTCACTCGATTCACTCGTTCGGCAATTGTGTCGGCTGCCATATGCCGCGAATTGCCAAGAGTGCGGAGTCCGGAGACATTCACAGTCATGTTTTTATGGCCCTGCTGCCGGAAGATACTCTGAAAAACTCGAAGGTACCCAATTCCTGTCAGACGTGTCACAAACACAAGAACCAGGATTTGAAAGAGTTGCAGGCCGATTGGATCAAACTGACCCAGTTGCCGAAACCGATAGGCAAGCAGGTAGAACCGATCAGTTTCAAAAAGTATGAGTAAATACCAACCCGGGAGTCTGTCATGACCCAGCAAAAACGAAAAAGTTGGGCTCCCATACTGATGGGAGCCCTGCTCCTGGGCGAGATCCTTTTTTCTGCCGTGCCGGCGACTGCTCAGGAAGAAGTCACATCCGCTATCCGGCGTTACAAGGAATACGAGGTTAGTACGGGATATTATGAGGAATATGAAGCCCGGCCGCGCCGTCAGCGTCCGCTGGTGGGTGTTCCGGGGGTGAGCCGCGGCCTTTTTCCTTACAGCCCCACCGCCGCCTCGGTGCGTAGTCGCACTCGCCTGGCGGACTCCCATCGGGCCATTAAATTCTACTGGGGCAGACGCTGTGAAGACTGTCACGTCGCAGAAACCCGCGACATTCACACCGTGCGGGCCAACCTCACATGCCGTCAGTGCCACGGCGGCGAGCCAATCGCCAGTATCAATCACTATTTCTCGCCTCTGAACCCTATCCGGCGGCATGCATACGTTTGCGCCAAATGTCACGAAGGTGCCAGTGCCTCCTATGCCAGCTATGTAATTCATGAGCCTTCGGCAGGATCTGCTTCAGCCAAGACGGGTTTTCCCCTCCTGTATTATACTTATTGGTTTATGCTGGTGCTTCTGGTTGGCACGCTGGCCTTTTTTATCCCGCATAGTTTTCTGGTGGGCTTGAGAGAATTGTTTAGAAAAAAGAGGAAAGCTGAAAAATGATGCCAAAAAGCCGCATTAAACGATTTGGTATAACAGACCGGCTGTTTCATCTCTTCCTTATGCTGACGTTTATTATGCAGACAGCGACCGGCTTCAGCCGCTTGTTTATCACCACCGGCTGGGGCAAGAAACTCAGCTATGTTTTCGGCGGGTATGAAACCGCACTGATCATCCATAAATGGGTGGGAGCCCTGATGATCGTGGGATTTTTGGTCCACACCATCTATTTGCTGACCAGAATAAAATGGGGAAATTTCGTAAAAAGCATCTTCGGACCGGACTCTCTGGTTCCAAACCTATATGATGTTAAACATCTTTGGCAGCGAACTTTATGGATTTTCGGTTTAGGCGCTCCACCCAGATTGAACCGCTGGACGTATTGGGAAAAGTTCGATTACTGGGCCGTCTACTGGGGATTGCCTTTGTTGGCGATAACCGGCCTGATGCTGATGTACCCCCTTATGACCTGCCGCATGCTGCCGGGCTGGTCTCTGAACATTGCGATGTTATTGCACAAGGCGGAAGCACTTCTGGCGATTTCCTATATTTTTATCGTTCACTTTTTTATCGGGCACTTGCGGCCTTCGAGTTTTCCAATGAATGAGGGTATGTTTTCAGGTCTAAAAGAAGAGGGTAAGCTTGAGGCTCTAGAGGCAACTCCTCCGGCCACCTGGTACAGGGTGATATATTATGTTTTTGGATACGCCGTTCTGATTTTTGGTATCTATCTGATAATAAACGGAATTATTTACAGCCGCTATATAACCCTACACTAAAGTGCAAATTTATAATCCTTGTTACAAAAAGGCAGATCAGCCATGATCCTGCCTTTTTATTTTGACTTATGTCAATGCAAAAGCCTTTGAATACTGTATACTGATAATAAGGAAATTCCATGCGAATCGACCCCATCAATCAGGATCTTATTTTTTTTATTTTACTGGTCGCGATTATCGTCGGCCTGCCTTTTGGCATCCGGGCTTATGATCGTCACTTAGAGCTAAAAGAAATAACCGACGGAGCTAAAGAATTCACCCTTACCGGAAACGCACAAAGGGGCTGGCTGTTGGGTGAGGTGCAGGCCAATGATATTCTCTCTTTCCGACAAAAAAATGTACCGATTCAGCACCCTGTGATAGAGGTCTTCAAAGATGATCAGGTGGTGCTGAAGCTGCGCAGCAGTGATGTGACCCACGGGTTTAGCCTCAAAGCTTTTGGTGTTTATCTTTCAAACGGCATTAAACCGGGAAAAACAGTCTTTGTACCCTTTAAGGCTGACAGGACCGGTACCTTTGTCTTTGCGTGTAATGTTTACTGTGGCGATATCCACCAGCATATGAAGGGCACGCTGGTGGTCAAGGACCGACCACCTTCTGACCCGGATAAACCGTAAAAAACAAATAACAAATAAAATCAATGGCCAATCTGCGGCGGATAAAACAAAAAAGATTATTAAAAATAAAAATTATTTGTTTCGGTCATTGAGATTTCGAATTTGGTGCTTGTGTTTTGGTTTTTTGCCACAAAATGTCGTAGATCCGCCTTGTATAATGAAAAAAGGTACAAATATAATTTTTTAGTTACTATACAAACAAACTAAACCCTCTTCACGGCTTTAACTTCCATAGTGGCAGCTTATAATTCCATTCTCCCACAACCTGTGTCTGACGAATATGAGCAGAAAAAAAACAATTCTTCTTATTCTCTTAAGTTTCGAACTGGCCGTGATCATACCACTGGCAATTGCCTTGATACCTCATGAGACCCGCACCCACTATATTTCCGTCAACGCTAGAAAGTATGGCTATTCCCCCTCGCGGATCATCGTCGATAAAGGAGATACGATTGTTTTAAATTTTTCCACTCTCGATGTGACCCACGGGTTTTCGCTGGACGGGTATCCCATTAAATTAATGGCCCGCAAAGGGATGATGTTTCAAAAATATGCCTTACAGGATGCCGCCGGCCATGATATGAACGAATGGAGCAGGGTGTCGACGGTCAAGTTTGTTGCATATCGAGCGGGCAAATTCACCTTCCGCTGCACCGAGATCTGCGGAAATCTGCACCCCTTTATGACCGGGGAGTTTGTCGTCAAGCCCAATACCCCATACCATTTTTTTATCTCATTATCCGTGTGGCTGGTATTTTCGATGTTCGTCCTTTTTGGGTGCGATGCGCCCCCCCGCTTTGCCGGTTTCAAACACCGCAATATCATGGATATCCTCCCGTGGTTAAAACCGATCATCAAATTGCGCAGTTTTCAATTTTTGATCATACTACCTAATTTTATCGTATTTTATCTGTTTATTCTGAGCAGCCTATGGGGAAGCCCTGTGGGCAACCGCAACATTGCCATTGTTTTTGTCTGGATCCTATGGTGGTTCGTGCTAAAGGCGGTTATCGTACCCCTGGGCGGCCGGATCTGGTGCCTGATGTGTCCCTTGCCTGCTCCGGCCGAATGGCTTTCGCGCCGGAGCCTGGCCGCCGTCCGCTATGTCCGTGAGCCGTTTAAAAAATTACATCACCGCTTCAGCGGTCTGCAAAGGGATTGGCCCGCAAAAATCCGCAATATCTGGCTGCAAAACATTCTTTTTCTGATCCTGATTTCATTCGGCATGATTTTAATCACCCGTCCCATCGCCACGGCGCTTATGTTTTTAATTATTCTGGGCATAACGCTGGTGCTTGCCCTGATTTACCGCCACCGGGTTTTTTGCCTGTATTTATGTCCGGTGGGCGGATTTCTGGGCACCTATTCCATGGCATCCATGACCGAAGTGCGCGCCATCGATCGCGATGTTTGCAAAAAACACAAAGATAAATCCTGTTTTATCGGCTGCCCGGAAGGATGGGCATGTCCCTGGAATCAATATGTCGGCAATATGAACCGCAACAACTACTGCGGATTGTGCACCGAATGCATCAAAAGCTGCCCGAAGGACAACGTCGGCATTTTTATCAGACCCTTTGGTTCGGACAAAATTCTAAAGGGCTATGATGAAATGTTCAATGCGATTATCATGCTGGTGGTGGCTATCGCCTTCAGCATTACCATGTTAGGCCCCTGGGGATTCATCAAAGATGCGGCCAATGTGACCGAAAGCAAACAGATTATTCCTTTTCTGATATATCTTGCCGCCATCTGGGGATCTGCCCTTGTGGTATTTCCGGCCCTTTTTATGCTGAGCGCTAAAGGTGCCAATCGTCTTGCCGGAAATCCAGTGAACAACCGGGCCATGATGTTACGGCTTGCATACATTTTGATACCGGTGGGCATTTTTGCCTGGATTTCATTCAGTCTGCCGGCCGTAATGGTCAACTATGGTTACATCATTTCTGTATTTTCCGATCCTCTGGGGTTGGGTTGGGACCTTTTGGGTACAGCCAATTCTCATTTCAGGCCTTTTTTACCGCAATGGATCCCCGTAATCCAGGGGATTGTTTTACTGGCAGGGCTATACTTTGGGCTCAGTCGCGGATATATGGGGCTCAGAGATTTTTTCCAGGATCAAAAATTACAGACAAGAGCAATGATACTTCCGGCCCTTTTTGCACTTGTTGTGATCAACTTATTATTAAAACTCTACATGGGATAAGACCGAAAAAAAAAAAAATCAGCAACCAC
>JAFDFH010000178.1 GCA_019309945.1 Deltaproteobacteria bacterium | reverse complement strand
GCAGAAAGCCAAAGAATGTTAAAGGCGCTGATAAAGTCTTTAGAAAACAAACCCTTGAATCCTTGACCCCTGGAATCCTGGGACCCTCTTCTCCAACTAAATTGGAGAAGATCCATATTTACTTTTTTGGTGTTCTTTGTGGATTCCACAAGCTATGACTGAATCGAACAGGAATGATATAATATGTCTGGAATCACGTTTCTTTTTTGGAGTTTTATAGAAGACAAGTGTTGTGATGACATTCTTGTAAGCATCCTGGGGAGTCCGGATTCAGATCGATAAAACAAGGATATTCAAAACTTGAAAATTTCGTAAAAATCTGAAAAGATACCTTTTATCCAAAGGTATTTTTTAGTCTTTAACCGTCTAACCAATAAACATAGGGGACGAAGGGAGGCCTGGAAAGATTTGGGCAATCAATCAAAGATTCTACACGGGACTTATCCTGATCAGCCCCAGGTGGCGGTTGGGGCGATTGTTTTTGAAAAGGAAAGGGTCTTGTTAGTACGCCGGGGACAGGAGCCGGCAAAAGGCCTGTGGGCCATTCCCGGCGGAAAGATTGAATTGGGGGAAACCCTTCAGGAAGCTGCTGAACGGGAGATATGGGAAGAAACCGGTATAAACATACGGGCGGGGGATCCGGTATTTACCTTTGACATGGTTGATCGGGACGATATCGGCCGGATTCGGTTTCATTACGTAATCGTTGATTTAATCGCCGATTATATAGATGGTGAACTCCGGCCCGGCGATGATGCCTTGGAAGCACGCTGGGTTTCACCCGAGGAGATGGATAAAATGAATATCAGCACGGTAACTTTGAAAGTATTAAAACAATTTTTCCGGTTTGGATGATGATCGAGGAAACAGGTCTTCTTATATGCCTGTATTTCAATAAGCCATTTTGGGGAACGAAAAATGATTTCCGCCATAAAAGACCCTGTTGAAAATTTAGCCCTGCAATACTTTGATTACCTGGCCAGATGTTTCCCCGTCATGTGTGCCAGTGATGAATTCCATTTCCTACCCCGAGCTGAAGACGCCAGCAGGTATTATGACAATTTGGAAGATTTTGATGTAAATAAGATCGAGGCAACTATTTTTGAGCTAAAACAATTTCAGAAGATGTTTGATGTTTTGGCCGGTCGTGAAAATGACCTTGAAAAACGAATTGATCTCGAATTATTACATGCGAATTCAGCCGGAATTCTAATCGAGTTTGAGAACATTCGATCCTGGCGTCACAATCCTTTGCTTTATCTAAAAATTGCTTTCATTGGACTCGATCATGCGCTGAACAAACCTGCGAGAGAGGCTGGCGAACGGAAAGATAGAACGAATGCCCGTCTGAATGCGATTCCAAGGCTGCTGAATCAGGCTGTCGAGAATATGAACGGCGTGCCTGCGACCTATCATCGGGCAGCCCGAGCCATGGTAGATGATTGCAAGCGATACCTCTTTGAAATCGGTAAGGATTTTTCCGGATCAGAGTCAGGAAGTTTAATCAAGGGGTTGGAAAGAACTCGGTCTGTTCTCGATGCTTTTGACATTTTTTTGAACTCCGTCTCTCAGGTTCCGGATCAAAGTTTTAGTGCAGCCCCCATCGCTTCCACCCTAAAAGATTACTTTTTATCTACCCGTAACCTGGATGAAATATTTCAGATCGTTGCTGACCAATGGAGGGATAATCTTAAACGACTCAAAAAATTACAATCAACAATAGATCCGAAAAAATCCTGGCAGGAGATTTACCATGATTACTGCCCGTCTGATATCGGAAGGGTTGACACCCTTACTCTTTACCGGAAAGAAACGAAACAAATATGCTCATTTTTCGGTCGTCACGGATTCAAAGTGGATGATCTTTATCCTCTTATTGAACTTATTGAGACGCCCGCTTATCTGAAATCCGTACGGGGTTCAGCCTCTTTTGCCGCCGCTTTTTCACGTGATTTGAAAGAGAAGAGCTTTTTTTATATTACCCCTCAACGGCCTCAGCAAGGCCGCAAGGAAGCAGGGGATTTGCTCATGAAGCGACTTCATCGTGAATACCGATTCCTTGTTGCCCATGAAACCATTCCGGGACACCATTTGCTCGACAGCGCCCGAAGAAGACTAAAAAATCCTGTCCGTCGTCAAATCGAATCACCTCTTTTTTACGAAGGATGGGCGACCTATACGGAATCCCTCCTGACAGAATACGGCTATGTAAATAGTCCCTTGGAATTTCTTGTCGATTATAAGCGAAATCTATGGCGATCGGCGCGGTGTCAGATTGATATCGGTATTCCCACAGGAAAACTTATTCGAGATGATGCGCTGGATTTATTAATAAGGACCGGCTTTAGCCATGAGGAAGCCGTAAGACAAATCAACCGTTTTCAATTGAATCCGGGGTATCAGTTATGTTACAGTTTGGGCCGTTATGAGATTCTGAAATTAAAAGAGACCTGGGAGAGCCGGATGGGTAATGAGCAATTTCATACCTTTTTGCTTGAAGGCGGTGAGCTGCCGTTTCATCTGATCGAAAAAAGATTAGAAGCCCAGTTCAATTAATCGCGAAACCCTATTCTTTCCCTTGGTAAGATGACTTTCGCTCTCATTATGAGGTGTTAAGAACTAAAAAGGTTGCAAGGAGTAGATGTTGAAAGATTTTTTAGGATATCATTCTGAATGGAATCTTGGGAGCCCCGGCGGGTGGGATTATCAGCGGGTTACTCAAATCATTGGCAAGGCTGTCTGGGAGAGGATCAATAAAATTTGGCCCATCGCAGTGAAGCTCGATTTTGACCACCCGCTGTTGTTTCCCGTTACTGGTTTTGTCGACATGCTTGTCGAGGTCCATCGATCGCGTGAAGGGAACAATCAGGGCCTCATTGCGGTGGTTGCCGAGGAAGAGACATTGGAAGACGTCACCGAAAACAAAAACCTGGCCCGGCACCTCAACGCGATGGATGGGATTTCAAGTGCATTGATGGCCCCCCAGTCACTGGAACTTAATGGGGGTCGAGTGTGCTGGAAAGGTCAACCCGTTTCCGTTATTTTTATGGATTTCAATACGGATGTCTTGCTTAAACTTCACCGTAGTCACAATTTGAGCCCGCTGCTCCAGGCGGTTCGTGAGCACCGGGTCATCAATCCCCGGGGTACCGAGCCCATCAATGTCAAAAGCATGTACGAAATAATTACAGGGCCTGCTTCTCATCAGTTTCATACCGAAATTGTTCAGCGAACGCCTTGGACCCGACAGTTTTATCCGAGGCGGACCAATGGACCCGGAGGGGAAGCGATTGATGATCTGGTCGATTGGACGCGCATGTACTGGGATAACCTGGTTCTTAAGCCCGAGAGGGGGTATTCCGGCAAAGGCGTTTTGGTTGGAAAGATTAACAGCAATGCGGAAGACGCTGTAAATCAGGCATTTAAAGAAGGCCACTATATCGTCCAGGAAAAAATTCCCCTTGAGCTATGGGCCGAGGATATTCCCACGTTGGAAGAAAAACACATTACCCTGGAGCGATATCAGACTGATTTTCGATGCCTGGTGGGCCCCAATGGTCTGTTCGGATTTCTGGGCCGTTACGGCGGCGTTCCCACGAATGTGGGTAGCGGAGGTGGGGTACAGCCCTTGGGCATCCTGTGCTCGGACATGAGTGTCCGTGAAGCGGTAGACCGTATCAACGAGGCGATTATGAGCATTGATTACGGGGAGTTGTTGGAGGTTGTCGACCTCCAGAAAAAGATGGCCTTGGCTCACGAATTTACTTATCTGCTGGGGCCGATTAAAATTGCTCTGAGACCAAGAGTGATTACGTTTCACCAGCTTGATGCCTTGGAAAGTTATTGTTCTAAATTGTGGGCGGATTGCTTAACACTTGAAAAAATGTGGTTGTCGGGCAAACTGGATGATATCATTAAGATTGAAGAAGAAGAACTTGAAATCGCACGCTGGCATTCCTGGGGCGGTTCTCCGGCAATTATTGCCTCAGACGGACTATTCAGCTTTGGGGCAAATCCGGAGCCATCATGAGCATCGAAGTCGACTCCGACTGGTGGAAAACCATGTTTGATGAGATCTATCTTCTCACGGATGCAAGATCAGTTTGCGACAAAGAGCTGACTTGCCGGGAAGTGGACGTTATTTGCGAATTTCTTCCGATCAATCCTGAGCATATGATTTTGGACCTTTGCGGAGGGCACGGGCGCCACAGCTTTGAGCTCTGTGAACGGGGATTTACAGAATGTACACTGCTCGATTATTCGCAATTTTTGATCGATAGCGCGAAGGCACAGGCATCTCAATACAATTATTCCATGGAATTCATCCAATCCGACGCCAGAAATACAGGCCTTCCATCAGAAAGCTTTGATCATGTTATCATTATGGGGAATTCTTTGGGTTATATCCATGAACCGGATGCGGATAGTCGGATTATTGGAGAAGCATTTCGGCTCCTCCGTCCGCAAGGCTGGCTTTTAGTTGATGTGACCGACGGAGCGGCAGTTGAAAAATCTTTCAATTCCAATGCCTGGCATGAGATTGGTGATGATATTGTGGTTGGTCGGCAACGTGAACTTCGGGGCAAGCAGATATATGCCCGCGAAATGGTGTTAAGCAAGGCCAAAGGTTTGATCAGGGACCGAACCTATGCGATCCGGCTGTATGATGCACAAAGTCTGTCACTTCTTCTGGATCAGGCGGATTTCAAGCAGGTCGATGTTCAGACTGACTTTGCACCCCATCGGTACAAGGGCGATTATGGCTTCATGAACCACCGTATGATCGCAACAGGCCAGAAGCGTTAAAAAACCTTTCTGGGATTTCATTTACATTTCCTGAAGGATCTTTTTAACGGTATTGCCGTCTGCAGCGGGTTCGAAATATTTTATAATCAAACCCATGGCCTGCATTTTAGTTCTAAATTCTGAAAAATAAGTTCGACTTTTTTATCGGCACTGTAATATGTTATTAATGATTTGAGTGTAAACTCGATTGGTCTGGATTCTTTTTAAAATCAAACTGTTCATAATTTTACATGCAGACTTTAGGTTTGACATGAATTGGGTTTTAGCATATACTTCTAAAAAGCGTTGTGGAAAATCTTTTATACCGAGATGAACGTATGAAAATAAATCTTGTTTATATGACCGCCGGCAGCACAGAAGAAGCCCGAAAAATTGGAAAAACCTTGCTGACATCGAAGCTGGCTGCTTGTGTAAACATCATTGGCAACATGAATTCCATCTATATCTGGAAGGGAGAAGTCAAGGACGATGAAGAGGCCATCCTTATTGCAAAAACGACCGAGTCTCTTGTTCCGGCGCTTGTCGAAAAAGTAAAATCCATTCACAGCTATGATTGTCCGTGTATCGTGAGCCTGCCGGTTATAAATGGGAATAAGGCATTTCTCAACTGGATTGTTGAGCAGGTTCATTGAACTCCTCAAACCTGAGGAGGCTGGTTTAAAGCGCTCAGCCGGTGCCCGAAGGTTTACAGGACGGTGGTGTAAATCCCCCTGATCCGGTGGCAATGCCGTGGCCCCGGAAGCTCGCCACGGACATGAGCTTTTCCACACTGTTATCTCCACATTTGGGACATGCAGACACCGGTTCGTCTGAGGAAAACACCAGTTGTTCGAATTGATGGCCACACTTTTTACAAACATATTCAAAAATCGGCATAACAATCTCCTTTTATCGTCGTGCCTACATAATAAGATTCGAGATGGAGAAGTCAAGCGTCAAATTTCATACCTGTCAGAAATTAAAA
>JAFDFH010000177.1 GCA_019309945.1 Deltaproteobacteria bacterium | reverse complement strand
AAGCTGTTTAGACTGAAGGCTGAAGGGGTCAGAAAAGCACGATTGCCGTACTTTGGCGGAAATATCTGATTCTTGATCAAACATGGCTTTAAAATGCGCTTTTCCCTAACAGTCTTCAGCCTTCAGCCTATCCACCTGAGTAGTTACACAAGATGAGCAATACATGGGGGAGGTTTTTAAATGTCAAAAAAATGGGTATATCTTTTCAACGAAGTCGATCAGGCTGAGAGAGATGTCGGGGGCAAATGGGAAGACGTTCGTGGATTTTTGGGTGGTAAGGGCGCCAACCTGGCCGAAATGACCCGAATTGACATACCGGTGCCTCTCGGCTTTACCATAACCACCGAGGCCTGCAATGCTTATCTTACTTCAGGGGGATTTTTTCCAAAGGAGATGTGGGAACAGGTGCTGGCTGCAATAAAGGCTATCGAAGATGCGAGTGGTAAAAAATTTGGAGCTCAAAAAAATCCGCTGATGGTTTCATGTCGGTCCGGTGCCAAGTTCTCCATGCCCGGAATGATGGACACCGTGCTCAACATAGGTCTAAACGATGAAACGGCAATCGCTATGATTGCGTCGACCGGCGACGAACGGTTTGTATACGATGCTTACCGTCGCCTTGTACAGATGTTTGGCGGTGTTGTGATGGGCGTTCCTGATGAGCTGTTTGAAGAAAAGATCACCAAAGCTAGAATAAAGGCGGGAGTTGACTCCGATGGCGAGTTAACGGCCCATGACTGGAAAGAAATAATTAAAGAATTTAAATCGGCTTTCAGACGTCACACCAACCACGATTTTCCGGGAGATCCATATATGCAGCTTAAGCTTGCGATTGAAGCCGTGTTTAAGAGCTGGGGCGGAAAGCGGGCGATTGACTACCGAAATGCATCTGGTATTTCACATGATCTGGGCACGGCGGTAAATATCGTGATGATGGTTTTCGGCAATAGGGGCGATGACAGCGCTACCGGCGTTGTGATGACGCGGAATGCTTCTACGGGGGAAAAACAAATTGAGGGCGATTATCTGACCAACGCCCAGGGTGAGGATGTCGTTGCGGGTATCCGTTTAACGAAGGATATTTTACAACTAGAAGCTGAAATGCCGGGGATTTATGCCGAACTCGAACAGATTGCACAGCGCCTGGAGAACCACTATCGCGAGATGCAGGACATCGAGTTCACGATTGAACAGGGAAAGCTGTGGATATTGCAAACCCGGGACGGAAAACGAACGGCAAAGGCTGCTGTGCGTATTGCGGTTGAAATGGCCGAAGAGGGTCTGATCACAAGAGAAGATGCGGTTCTGGGTGTCACACCGGATCAGGTGGACTTCTTTTTGCATCCCCAGTTCAAGGAGGAAGCTATAGAAACCGCCAGGGCCAAGGGAGCCATGTTGGCAACCGGTCTTAACGTTTCTCCGGGTTCGGCGGTGGGTATGGTGGCCTTTGATGCCGACCTGGCCGAAACATGGGCCCAAAAGGAGGGCAAGCAGGTTATTATGGTTCGTCCGGAAACCAAACCGGATGATGTACATGGCATGCTGGCGTCCCAGGGCATTCTTACAAGTCGTGGCGGTCGCACCAGCCATGCCGCTCTGGTAGCCCGTCAGTTTGGAAAGCCTGCCGTTGTCGGTGTATCCGCACTCAATATCGATTTAAATAAACGGCAGATGATTGTAAACAACGTGTTTATCAAAGAGGGAGATTGGATATCCATTGATGGTACCACGGGTGAAGTCTTTGCCGACAAACTGGCGACAACGATACCCGACATTAAAGACCCCTGGCTGGTAAAACTGCTTTTCTGGGCGGACGGTTTTCGACGTTTGGGTGTCTGGACAAATGCCGATTATCCGGCGGATGCCGAACGTGCGCGTGCCTATGGCGCCGAAGGCATCGGTCTGTGTCGGACGGAGCATATGTTTTTTGAAACCAAGCGTCTTCCATATCTGCATAAAATGATTATGACCGATTTACCGGTAGAACGGCAAGAGGCACTGGATGCGTTGCTTCCATTTCAACGTGAAGACTTTGCCGGTCTTTTCCGGGCTATGGATGGTTTGCCGGTGGTCACCCGCCTGATCGATCCGCCGCTACATGAATTCTTACCCAATCATTTGGAACTTATGCTCGAATTGACTGATTTAAAAATTCGCCTCAAGCATGCAGGCACATTGGAAGAGATTGATTCGCTTTTGCAGCGAATCAAAGAAAAGGATCAGATTCTTAAAAGGGTTGAAAGCCTGCTGGAAAGTAATCCAATGCTGGGTCTGCGGGGCGTTCGCCTGGGTATCCACATTCCGGAGCTCACCATCATGCAGGTTCGTGCAATATTCGAAGCGGCGTGCATGGTAACAAAAGAAGGCGTCGCTGTGCACCTGGAAGTCATGATTCCGTTGACCAGCCACGTCAATGAACTAAAAGTGCAGCGGGAACTGCTCGAAAAAGAGGCCAAAAATGTGATGGCGGAGCAGGGGATCGAGATTGATTATAAGTTTGGAACAATGATCGAGATTCCGCGAGCCGCACTGACCGCCGATCAACTCGCTGAATATGCTGAATTTTTCTCTTTTGGGACCAATGATCTGACCCAAACCACTTTTGGGATTTCAAGAGACGATGCCGAAACCGGTTTTTTAGTAAAATATATGCGGTCGAAAATCTTTCCGGAAAATCCCTTTGCCACCCTTGACCGGGATGGCGTTGGCGAACTGATGAGAATTGCAGTTGAAAAGGGACGTCACGTAAACCCCGACCTGGAATGTGGTATTTGCGGTGAGCATGGCGGTGATCCCCAATCCATTTTACTGTGCCACGAGCTTGGATTGACCTATGTTTCCTGTTCGCCTTTTCGTGTGCCGGTTGCACGCCTGGCGGCTGCACATGCCGCTTTGCATGATCGAATTTCCTCATTCGACCCTTCAAAATCTGATAAGAAAAAGGGGTCGGTCGACCCGTTGTAGCACACCGGCAGCCACGGTTTTATTCATGGCTTTTTTCATTCTTGCCTTATTTGTTTATTTCACATACGTTTAGGCAAGCATGAGTCGTTCTCGCCGATTTTCGGCATAAATAACTTACCAAAACAAGAGGTCACCTTTTGTTGCGAAATAATGGGCGATGAAAAAAAGCAACGCATACCAGATCCCCCCGCATGTTACGGAAATTATTCTTGAAAGCATTTCCGATGGGGTGTTCACCGTGGATCATACGTGGCACATCACATCATTTAACCGCGCGGCCGAAAAGATTACGGGTATCTCTCGTAATGAAGCCATCGGTCAACATTGCTGGGAAGTTTTTCGTTCCAACATGTGTGAAACAGATTGCGCCTTGCGCCGCACAATGAAGCAGGGTAAACCCTTTATTGATACTTCCACTTATATTGTAAATATCGAAAAACGGCGAATTCCGGTTACCGTATCCACTTCACTGCTCAGGGATGAGAACGGCACAGTTGTGGGTGGCGTTGAAACCTTTCGTGATATGAGTCTGGTTGAGGAACTGAGGAAAGAGCTTGATAACCGCTTTCAACTCGGCGACATGGTTATCCGAAGCAGTTCCATGCAACAAATCTTTAAAATCCTTCCCCAGGTGGCAGACAGTGAAAGTACCGTTTTACTTCAGGGAGAAACAGGGACCGGAAAAGAGCTCATTGCTCGGTCAATCCATGGACTAAGTTCCCGGCGGGAGAAGCCATTTGTTGCGATTAATTGCGGCGCCCTGCCGGATACTTTGCTGGAATCTGAACTCTTCGGATACAAGGCCGGTGCCTTTACCAATGCGACGAAAGACAAGCCCGGACATATTGCGATAGCCGAGGGTGGAACTCTTTTTCTGGACGAAATCGGCGATGTTAGCGCTGCATTTCAAATGCGACTGTTACGTGTACTCCAGGAGAGGAAATACCAGCCCTTGGGCGGCATAAAACAGGTCCAGGCAAATGTACGCATTATCGCTGCCACAAATAAAAACCTTGCTGACCTGGTAAACAAAGGCATTTTTCGGGAGGATCTTTTTTATAGAATTAACGTGGTGCCAATAGCCCTTCCCCCTTTACGCGACCGCAAGGAAGATATTCCCTTGCTGATAGAGCATTTTATCGGCCGATTGAACCGGTTGCGCGGCAAAGCTGTATCGGGAATCAGCCAGGAAGCCCTTGCGCTTTTAATGGCCCATAATTATCCGGGCAATATTCGCGAGCTGGAGAACATTATTGAGCATGCTTTTGTCATTTGTCCTGAGGGAGCGATCCAACCGAGCTGTCTGCCGGGCAATCTGATTGAAGCAGTTCCTCATCCAACCACCGAATGGCCGATTGAAACCGCCTTGAAATCTATTGAAACCCAGGCAATTATGGATGCCCTCAAACGTAATAACTATAATCGACTGGCAACCGCCCGTGACCTGGGGATGCACAAGAGCACCCTGTTTAGAAAAATTAAAACCCTTGGTATCGATCTTCCCAAAATCGATGGGAGGATCACGCGCAAAAAAAACCGATAGAGTCGCACAAAAACGACTCTATATCCTCATACAGTCGCATCAGTGCTACTCATTTTACACTTTTATTTCTATCCTCAAAGCCCCTCTGGTTTATAACCCTTTGAAAAATAAGATTTTCTAAATCGTTTAGAGTTGTTCATCTTAATTTGGCACATCCATTGCATATTAAATAAATGGAAGGAGTTGATATGCAGGTGAAGGTAGCGCTGACGGTTTGGGAAAGCCGGATTTCTCCGGTATTTGATTGCGCACAGATGTTGCTTGTTGCCGATATAAAAAACCAAACCGTAACCGGCAGGTGTTATAAGCCTTTTCTTTCTACATTTCCCTCTTTGCGGGCTGCAGAGTTGTTTGATTTAGGCATAGATGTTTTGATTTGCGGCGCTATCTCGCAAGTTTTTGCAAACATAATCGAGGCTAACGGAATTCGGATATTTCCGTTTGTTACAGGAGACCCCAATCAAGTACTCGATGCCTATTTAAGCGGGACACTGAACAGGACCGATTTCAAAATGCCGGGATTCGGCGCAAAGAATAATTAGCATTTCAGAGGTAAACACGTATGGGGAAATGATAGGATATTGAATTTAAAAAAAATCGGACTGCCTGCCAGGTGTGGTCAGAGATGAATAGAAGGGAAAATTCAAGGCTGCATTAAAATTGACAGGAATGAATCCGTTTAACAGAGGAGGGAAAAGATGAAAATTGCAGTAACATCCACAGGCCCTGCGCTTGATGATGCCGTGGAGGCCCGCTTTGGGCGCTGTGCCTATTTCCTGATAATCGATCCGGATACAATGGAATTTGAAGCCCTATCAAACCCAAATATCACATTGGGGGGTGGTGCAGGCATTCAATCCGCCCAGCTTATGGCCGATAAGGGCGTATCCGTAGTTCTGACCGGTAATTGTGGGCCGAACGCTTTCAAAACTTTCGGCGCGGCAGGGATTCAGGTAATAACTTCTGTCAATGGTCAGGTCCGTCAGGCTGTTCAACAATACACGACTGGTGCCTTGGCCGATACAACTCCATCTGATGTGCAAAGCCAAGTCAGCCCAAGTACGGGGGGTGGAATTGCAAGGGTTGGAGGTACGGGAAGAGGCCTGGGGGGTGGAGGTGGCAAAGGACGCGGCCTGGGGGGTGGAGGTGGCAAAGGAGGCGGCCGAAGGTTCCGTTAGGCGCTTAGCGAATTCAGATCAACAATTTGTTGTCGATGTTTGAAATCTACGTTTTTTCCACATGCGCCCTGGTGTAACTCAAGACTGTTGGTGATTT
>JAFDFH010000544.1 GCA_019309945.1 Deltaproteobacteria bacterium | reverse complement strand
GACATCGTCGGTGATCTCTACCAGGCTCTTTAATTCGGAAGCAAAATAAAGCCGTGTGTTTTTCCAACCGTAAAACAGGGTCTTGATGCCTAAAAGGTCTCGGGCGGCAAACAGGTTTTCGCCGTCGGATATCACGAAAGCAAAGACGGCATCATTTAAATGCGAAAACATGGATTTGCCGTATTTTTGGTAAAGTTTCAGCAGCAGGCGCTCTTCCCGGAAAGGACCGTCCGGTATTCCATAAACCGGAGCCAATTCCTGCCAGTTTCCCATCTGACCGTCGTAACAGATTCTTAATTCCGGATACTTTTCGTTAAAGGCCGGTACCTGTGTATCGCCTCCCGCTAAAACGGCATCCGGGTTTCCGGAAATGTCGCCGATCAGATAATTCTGCGCCATTGCGATGCGTTTATCTTCGAATATCCCTGATAAATACGGGCCGCGATGTTGGATTAAACTAAACATCGACTCAAGTTCCAGGCGGTCTTTTTTGTTATAGACGACAGCAAATCCACTCATTAAACGCTTCCTTTCTTCATCTAAGCTGAGCGTTTTAAATTTTAAATCGGAATGGCATTTTCCCCCGTGGAACGGGATTTCGCTACGCTCAACTTGCTTATCTGCGGCAAACTTGAAAATCGCTCAACTTAGGTGCCAGTTATTTTTTGATTTCAAAAATTCCAACGAGTCCGTGCCCCATCCCTGTTCCGGGTTGAAGTTCCATTTCCAGCTTTCGCAGGGCAAAACCGAGGACCGATTCGATCAGATTGGCGCGCACATCTCCCCACTTTAACCAGCCCACGGCCTCTACGACCCTGCGCATGGTTTCCATGGCTTCTTGTAGCGGTTTGGGGTAATAGGGAAGAATATCCGGGGTACATTCCAGCTTACCGGTGTCGCAATCGTAGTCGCCTAAAAGACCCATGGTGTATTTGACCAGGGCGTTGCTGGACATGAAAAACGATTCAAAGAAGTTATTGAGGTGTTCAAATCCAGGCCGGGGGACGTAATCGACCAATAAATTCTCTAAATCCGTACGCACGTAAGTCTCAAAAAGGGCGTTGGTCGGGCCGCGAAGCTTGGGGCAGTTCTTGTTGTAATCCCCCGTGTCCAGGTGGCGGCCGATGAATATGGAGCGATCGAAATAGACCAGCGGTTTGATTTCGACACCGGCCTGCTGAGAGGCCTTTTTTATGATATCTTCGATTTCCCGGCGGCAGACAAGCTTGAGCGGAAAAGCGGCCACATCGGCCGTGGCTCTCTCCTCTTCGGGATAGATATAGGATATGCGGTAGTCCATGAAGTACTCCTGATCGGCCGGGTGGTGCCACAAATCCTGCCATTCAAAGGTGTAACGACCGAGCCAGTCTCCCATAAAAAGGGCCTGGTCAGGTGCGTGCCTTAAGATGTCGGCGATGATTTTAATGCACTGCTCACTGGTAAAGTGTGAAAGGGTCCCGAAAGAAGTAAAATATAAATCGAACGGCGGCTCTTCACCCAAAATCCCGGGAATCATACCCTGGGAAATATCTGTTGTTTCAAATCGTAATTTGGGTTTGTCACCATAGTATTCCAGAGCTTGCTGAATCAGATTTTCGTTGAGATCAATGCCGACATATTCCTTTAACATGTCGTCGGTGACGGCGTTGACAATGTAATCATGGATGCCCGGGTGCTTGGTGGTAACCCCCATAATCAGGTCATACCCGTCCCCGCTGCCGCAGCCCACATCCAGTATGCGCAAACGTTCCAATCGCTTTTTCTTGCGCGCCACGTCACCTGATCTTCCCAAAATCTTCTGACATTGTCATATTTCCCCAGCAGGCCGGTGGCCTTGTCGTACTTTCCGGTTTGAAATGCCTGGGTATATGCTTTTTTCTCTGACATCCTTACTCTCCTTGAAGACAACCGTTCAAGCGGCCGTTGTTTTTAAAAGGTCGATGGCCTGAAACGCATCTTTGCAATAGGCATCCGCACCGATCTCGTGCGCAAATTCGATGGATGTGGGGGCACCGCCGATAAGGACCTTGACGCTGTCCCGCACCCCTTCTTCTTTCAGTTGGTCAACAACCTCACCCATAACGCGCATGGTGGTGGTCAACAATGCCGAAAGACCCAGAAAAGAGGCCTGGTTTTCCTTGACCGCTGCCGTGATCCGGTCCGCAGAGACATCCGTTCCCAGATCAATGACCTGGTATCCTGCTCCATTGAGCATGATGGCAACAATATTTTTGCCGATGTCATGAAGATCACCTTTTACGGTGGCAATTACAAACTTGCCCTTGCTCTCAACGCCCGCCTTGATCAAATGCGGCGCCAGTAAATCCATGGCAACCCCCACACATTCGGCAGAGGCCAGCATGTCCGGAATCAAATATTCTTTTTTTTCAAATTTTTCACCCACTGTTTCCATGGATTCGGTTAATGATTCCATCAATATCTTTTTGGGATCTATATTTTGATCCAAAGCTTGGGTTACCAGCTCTGTCACCGCCGGCAGGCCTTCCAGGCCCGGATCAAAGCCGTCATCTTCAGCTTCCACTCTTCCCTGAATTACATTGAATGCAATCTTTTCAAGAAGTTCGCTGGTATTCATTAATCATTCCTCCCAATTAGTTGTCT
>JAFDFH010000176.1 GCA_019309945.1 Deltaproteobacteria bacterium | reverse complement strand
GTCAAGGATTCCAGTAAAGGCATCGTCGAATTTTCCACACCCCCTTGAACCCTCGAACCCTTGAACCCTCGAATCCTTGACCCCCAAACCATAGACAACAACGGATCGATAAACAGATGTGAGGGCGATGGATTCTCTGACAACGATCAAACGGTTCAAAAAACCCGGCTCCTATTATGTCTGGGTGGGCGTCTTTTTTCTTTTACTTTTCATGGCTTGCTATTCGCTTTATTATTCGACGCTAAAAATCGATTATGTGTGGCGATGGTATCGTATTCCCCAGTATTTTGTTTTTAAAGATCAGGTCGAAATCAGCGCAGAGATTGAAGGGGAAGTCGAACGGATCACCCCAAAGGATAAGACGGCCATTATTCTGGTTAAAGGTCTCGAACAATCCGAATCCTACGAAGTTCCTGTGGCGAATATTCGTGTCGAAGAGGGAGATTTCATCTATTCCGGAGACATACTGGCCACCTACAGCCAATGGCGTGTCGGCATTTTGATGCAAGGTCTGTGGCTCACTTTAAAAGTCAGTTTCGTTGCTATTATTTTTGGCATCATTATCGGCCTTTTTACCGGGCTTGCGCGTATATCAAGCAACCCGGCTCTGAAATGGTCCGCAATTACCTATATCGAAATTGTCCGTGGTTCGCCTTTACTGGTCCAAATCTTTATCTGGTATTTTGTCCTGGGAACGCTAATCAATTCGGTTCTCATTAACCAGGGATTATTCCAGATTCCTTCTCTGTATTTCGGCGTCACCGCCCTGGCCGTTTTCACCGGGGCCTATGTGGCCGAAATGGTGAGAGCCGGCATCCAGTCGATCCACCGGGGACAAATGGAAGCATCCCGGTCTTTAGGTATGACCTATGCCCAGGCCATGATCCATGTCATTCTACCCCAGGCCCTGCGCCGGATTATTCCTCCCCTGGCCGGCCAATTCATCAGCCTGATAAAAGATTCTTCCTTGCTCGGCATCATCGCCATCCGGGAATTGACCAAGGCAACCCGGGAAGTGGTAACAACCAGCCTGCAGCCGTTTGAACTCTGGTTTGTTTGCGCGCTTTTATATCTAATTCTGACATTTACACTTTCCATGTTTTTACAGTATCTGGAAAGGAGGACATTGGCCACGTGATTGACGTTCAAAACATTTCCAAAACCTTTTGGGTGCCCCATGTTGTCAAGGCCCTGGTTGATATTTCAAGTACAATTGAAGCCGGCGAGGTGGTGGTGGTTTGCGGGCCGTCCGGATCCGGTAAAAGTACGTTTATACGGTGCCTGAACCATCTGGAAACACCTGACAGCGGACATATCTTGGTTGATGGCGTTGATATTCTTCATCCCAAAACCGATATCGACAAGATACGGGCTGAAGTTGGAATGGTGTTTCAATCATTCAACCTCTTCCCCCATAAAACGGTTTTTGAGAACATTACCCTGGCCCAAACGGTCGTACGCAAAAGATCTAAAACCGATGCCCAAGAGAAGGCCATGGGGCTGCTTAATAAGGTCGGTATTCAAGACAAGGCCCAGGTGTATCCTGATCAATTGTCCGGCGGACAGCAACAGCGGGTGGCAATTGCCCGCGCGCTGGCCATGGATCCAAAGGTCATGCTGTTTGATGAACCGACCTCGGCACTGGATCCTGAAATGATCGGTGAAGTGCTCGACGTGATGAAAACACTGGCTAAAGAGGGCATGACAATGGTTGTTGTGTCCCATGAAATGGGTTTTGCAAGAGAAGTGGCCGACCGGGTGATTTTCATGGACGAGGGGGCCATTGTGGAAGTCGGAACGCCCGAGCATTTCTTTACCAACCCGACCCATGATCGAACGAAACTTTTCTTAAGCCAAATTCTCTAATTTCGTCCGGCCGACAAGCGCCCGGTTCAAAACGAGTAAAAAATGGTTTCAATTCCCACATCTTGTATATTTAAAACAAAAAATATACCTTCCATTGTGTTTTTTTCTTTACAAGCGGGTTTTCTCCTGTTATAGCTTATCCGGTTTATTCCATCACAAATTCTAATTTGCAAAAATCGTCAGGAGGCTCCCCTATATGAAGCTAAAAAGGCTTGATGTAATTGGGTTCAAATCCTTTCTTGAAAAAACCAGTATCGACTTTCCTTCAGGGATTTCAGCCATTGTCGGTCCCAACGGTTGTGGCAAGAGCAACATTGTTGATGCCCTCAGATGGGTGATGGGCGAGCAAAGTATAAAACAGCTGCGCGGCAAGGCTATGGAGGATGTGATTTTTTCCGGTACGGACGGGAAATCGCCCCTGAATATGGCCGAGGTCTCATTAACCCTTTTAAACAACAACGGTACCGCCCCGGAAGAACTAAAAGATTTTACCGAAATTATGGTAACCAGGCGGCTGTATCGGTCGGGTGAAAGCACCTATCTCATCAATAAACAACCCTGCCGGTTAAAAGATATCCACAACCTGTTTATGGGCAGCGGTATGGGCGTGAAGACGTATGCCGTAATACAACAGGGAAACATTGGTGCGATTACAGATGCCGGACCTGAAGAAAGAAGGTTGTTCATAGAGGAGGCCGCAGGCATCACCCGGTATAAGAACCGTAAAATCGAAGCGCTTCGAAAGGTTGAATCGACAAATCAGAACCTGTTGCGCGTCTCCGACATCATCACTGAGGTTAAACGGCAAATGGCCGGCCTTAAACGTCAAGCCAAAAAAGCGGAACGTTACAAAGCATATCAAGACCGAATCCGGAGCCTGGATGTCCGCCTGTCCCTTGCCTATCATGATGACTACACGCGAGCAATCAATGATACCGACGCATTGTTAAACGATCAAAAGGATACGGACATTGCCCATACATCCAAACTGAAAAAACTGGACGCCGCCGTTGAGGACATCAAGGTCCAGCGCTGGAAAAAAAATCAGGAAATTTCGGAGAAAAAATCCCATAAATTTGAAACCCAGCGCACCGTCGATCGAATTGAAAATGATCTCGCCCACCTTCGCAAAGATATTGAAAGGCTCGCCGGCGAAGCGCAAGCACTTGAATCCGCACGCGGAGACATTGAAGCCAAGAACAGGAATATCATTTCCGAAATTTCTCAGATTGAACAACAGATTACGAGCCTGACCCAAGAGATAGAAACCGTAAACATCGCTTTGGATCAGCAACGGTTAACCTCCCAACAAATAAGCGATCAATTAACAAGCTTAAATCAGACCCTTGAAAAGTCTAAAACAGATCTTATGGATCTCGTGACCCGCGAGGCACGCTATAAAAATATCTATCAGAACGCATCAAACAACAAGGAAAGTCTAAATAGACGTCTGAAAAGGACAGCGGAAGAGGAGGCTACCGCTGAGAAGAGCGTCACAGAGGCCTGTAACAGGGAAACCAGAGTTAGCGAACAACTCGATTTATTAAAAAAGAAAAAGGATGATCTTAACCACCGCATCGCCATTATACAGGAACAACTCAACCAAAAAAGTACAGTGCTTGGCAAACAGATCAAGCACGTTCAAACCCTGGAACTCGAAAGAAACAATGCCAGAACAAGCCTGTCCGCTTTAAAGAAAATGGAAAATAACTATGAGTGGTACAGGGACGGTGTCAAGGCAATTATGCAAAGAGGTAAAATAAATGAAGACCCCAACACTCCGGACAACATGCCTTCGGCCTTGAAAGCGGATGGTATTATGGGGCTGATGGCAGATATCATAGAACCGGAGGCCTCTTTTGAAATCGCAGTAGAAGCTGTTCTGGGCGAATCCCTGCAATACATCATTGTGAAGGACCAGCAGACGGCCCGGGCCTCGATCAATTACCTTCAAACAACCGGGGCGGGACGTAGCGGATTTATTCCGGTCCCTTGTGTTAAAGCCATGCAAGTGATTTCACAAAAAAAGCCGAACCCGGCGAATCTGTTGTTGAATCATGTTGCCGTAAAGCCCGGTTTTGAAGATATAATTAAAGCCCTTTTAGATCATGTTGTGATCGCCGACAACCTGGAAGCAGCCCTAAAGGTATATAACAACAATGGTGTTTTCCAGACGGTTGTAACCAAAGATGGTGATATTGTTTCCCATCAAGGAATCTTGATCGGCGGCAGTAAAGAAAATCTGGCGGGCATTCTTGTAAAAAAACAGGAAATGAAAAGCCTGGAGCATCAGATAACAATGCTGGACCAAAAGCTGAGTTCAGGCCGTCAAGATCAAAACGAACTGGAATCCACTGTTCGTCACATTGAAAATAACCTTCAAAAGCTGATCGAACAGAAGCATAAGACGACCCAAACCGAAACCGAAACCGAAAAGACGCTTTATAAAGCCACTGAAGATTTTAAGCACGCCCGTCGTCATCTTGATATCGTGCGTTTAGAGCAGGAGCAACTACTGGGTGAAGCGAGTGATATCGATGATGAATTGACCCGGCACACCAAGATCATCGTTGAGATCGATAAAGAGGTTAAATGGGCCCAGGACCGAGTCGCAGGAACCTCAGAAAAAATCAGCGGAGTCTCTTCGGAACTGGAAAAGATTAATCAAAAGGTTGTTGACCTCCAGCTCAAGAGGACATCATTAAATGCAAGGCTGGAAAACGGTAACACGACCTTGAGGCGGCTTCGGGAATTTGAAGATGACGGGATCAATCGACTGGAGCAACTTTCCCGGGAGATAAACGAAAAATATCAAAAAAGGACCGCTTCCAAACAAAAAATAACTGATTATGACCAGCGGCTGGCACAGCTGTATGACAATATTAAACACCTCGAGCAAACACTCGAAAACAATGAGGCGGATTATCAAGCCATTGATACCCGGCTAAAAGAAAACGACAGCATCATTTCAGAGTTACAAAGCAAGCGGGAAGAGACGTTGCAAAAAATCCGTTTGCTCGAACTTGAGCAATCCCAACAAAATATCAAACGTGAAAATTTGGCCGGCCGTCTCGAAGAATATTATCATAAATCCCTTTTCGAACTCCGGACCGAATTTTCCCAACAGGCGCATGCGACGCCTGAAATTCAAAAATTATCAGTGGATGAAATGGAAGATGAATTAACGCATTACAGAAACAAAATCGCAGACATCGATGACGTCAATCTTGGCGCTATCAAGGAATATGAGCAGCTCGAGACCCGTTTCAACTTCCTTACCGAGCAGCGTGACGATCTTGTTAAAGCCGTTGAAGATCTTCATAAGGTTATTCGCAAGATCAATAGAATTACACAGGCGCGTTTTATAAAAACCTTTGATCTGGTCAACGAAAAATTAAGTGGTGTGTTTCCCAGATTGTTCAATGGCGGAACGGCCCGTCTCATGCTGACACAGCCGGATAAACCCCTTGAAACCGGTGTCGAGTTTATGATTCACCCACCAGGGAAAAAACTAACCCGCATGAGCCTCCTTTCGGGCGGTGAAAAAGCACTTTCGGCGATAGCGTTCATCTTCTCCATATTTTTGATCAAGCCTGCATCGTTCTGCCTTATGGATGAAATTGACGCACCCCTTGATGATGCCAATATTTATCGCTTTAACGATCTGTTGAAAATCATCGGAGAACAATCTCAAATTATTATGGTAACCCATAATAAAAAGAGCATGGAATTTGCCGACACGCTCCTTGGTATTACCATGGAGAAAAAGGGCATTTCCAAACTAGTTTCCGTTAATCTTGTACAATCGGAAGGATAAACTTCGGTGTAACCGTTCACGGCTTGAAACTTGAAATTGGAAAGTAGAAATTGGGGCGAGATGAAACGAGTTTAGGAGTTGGATGTCTACAAACTGGCGGAAGCGTTAGCAGATATGGTCT
>JAFDFH010000175.1 GCA_019309945.1 Deltaproteobacteria bacterium | reverse complement strand
TTAATAGTCAGAGATTTGAAAAGGCCTATAAATAAACTATTGGTTAAATTATTTGGAACAATATTTGGAAGTCAATTTGATAAAATTCAAAGAAAGCTATTCCGAAATTCGTTGATGGCAGGTTTTACAAAAAAAGAATTTCATGCATTTGCTGAACAAGCTGGAATAGCCGATTATAAAATAACACAACACTTTATTACTCATATTGGTATTGAGAAAAAAGCTATGAATTATAAAAAACCAAAATGTGCATATGAACTACCATCCGGCAATGATCTGAAAACAAAAATGATGATAAAACACTATATCTCAAGATAAGTTAATAAAGGTAGGATCAACTAATTCATCCACTAACAATTTGAAATTATAATCATTGTTGAGTCATAAATTTTGCAATGTCTCTCCTATCATTAACAATTTGTGATATAATTAAAAGGCTGAAAAGAGGCGAGTTATGATATATAATGGAGAGCATACAAATCGAACCTGTTTTAATTCTTGGGATCTCCAACGTATATGTACGGGGCACTGTTTAAAGATCTTCGGAATATATCTCTATCAGCTCTGATTTTATAAAAATGTTATTTTCGGATATCAAGGCGTTCAAAATAATCAGAAAAAATAGAACCATTTAATTCGATGTCTTACAATGATAATCTTGTAGCTGAATCAACGAACACCTGACTCTTTCCAGGAAAACCATCATCAGGATGATGAATTAATCGATTTACTTGAATTTGCTTTCGTTATATGAAAAATAAAGAATGGAACGTTGGTGAAAGGTTGGTGTATTAGCAGGTTTATCTTTTCATTTGAGAAAAGGAGGTTTTTTATGAATTTTACGACCATTCGTTATGAAAAAGCGGAGAGTGTTGCTACCATTACCTTAAACCGTCCGGACAACATGAACACTTACAATATAGAAATGCTGAACGAACTTGCCTCCGTCCTGGAAACGGTTAGCCTGGATGAAGAAGTCCGGGCCGTGATCATGACCGGAGAGGGGCGTGCATTTTCAGCTGGCGCCGATGTAAAGGGTGTCGAAGAATTGCTCGGTCTGCGGGAGGAGTTGACTGAAACTCAGGATATCCTGAAGATGATCATACGCGTGGTGCTTGCGATTCGGCAGGTTCCAAAACCGATGATCGCCGCGTTAAACGGCGTTGCTGCGGGCGGGGCCGCAAATTTTGTACTGGCCTGTGACCTTGTCATCGCTTCGGAAAAAGCTCGCATGGCCCAGAATTTTATAAATATTGGATTGGTTCCGGACGGCGGGGGCACTTTTTTCCTTCCGTCCCAGATCGGATATCAACGCACCGCTGAAATTCTTTTTACAGGAAAAATTTTAAACGCCCAGGAAGCGTTTGATCTCGGACTATACAATCGTGTGGTTCCACCGGAAGAAGTGATGTCAGCAGCCCGCGAACTGGCCGTTGAACTGGCTCAGAAGCCCACAGCAGCCATCGCGGCCGGTAAAGCGATTCTCAATCGTGAAATCATTCCCAGATTGCGGGTGTATTTGGAAGATGAGGCCCGCACCCAACGATGTATGGTAGCCACCCATGATGCCAAAGAAGGCATAACATCGTTTTTAGAGAAAAGAAAACCGAACTTTATTGGAAAATAGATCCGTAACTTCTCAATATGTTCCGGTAGGCCCACTGCGTCATCCGGTAATTTTTTTCAATACGGCCAAAACTTGCCGTTAAGGGCGCCTAACAGTTGCCCGCTTAAAAAAATGACCGGATGACTCCGCTCGTATGTATAACCATAAGTTTTTGAGAAGTTACAATCCCGATACGTTTAATTAAAGGACGATTTGGCTAAATTTTGCTCAGCTTCGATAATGACCCCATGAGCGGGTGCAAGGTTAAATTTAACTCACGGGCAATTGCCCAGTAAAGGATCGTATCGGCAGCGACAATGGGGCGGTTCGTCTGTGATTCCATATCTGACAGGATATCCAAAGTCCTCGTTCCTGCACCGGTAACAACGATTGCCTCTGCCTCCGGGGACGCATCGGCTACAGCCAGAATAGAACGGCTTGTAAGTTCCGGTGTCATCGACCAGCCGTAATCTTCCATTTTCGCCGATGACGCGATCAATCCCTGATCGGCCATCGTTGAAACATGCAGCGTATTAAAACCACACATTCTCAAGAAAGCAGCAAAACCATCGCGCCAGTCGGTTTCGTAATAAGTGCAATTGACGGCAACATCATTGACATTTAGAGCTCGAAGCCCGTCTACGATAGCGAGGCCGGTCATAATGACGGCAATGTTCGCCGCCTTTACCATTGATTCATTTCGCGTACGGGCCTCTACCTCGGATTTCGCACAGGCCCACGCAAACGGGCTTCCAACTTGTGCGACCACATCACATCCAATTGCTCTCAAACTTTTGGCGCAAAGATTAAGTTCATTCTGAACGGAGGCGACGCTAGCGAGGCGATAATCGAATTCAGGCAAAAGAAGGGGTGCTTGTTGTGTCCGCACTGCCTCTACGACGACTTGGGTGAACTCCGCAGGAGCTGGATCAAACCAGGCGGGAGCACTGATAAAACCGATGGTCGGTATTTTCTTCATAGTTTACGTATCCAATTAATAGTGCCCGAACGAAAAATAGATAGTTTTTCCAAGTTCAAGGAAGGCGAAGATTTTAACCGCAGGAATACATTAGTGTATTTTGAGGATTAAAATCTGAGCCTGACGCAGAAATTGGGGAAAATAGCAGTTTTCGTTCAGGCACTAACTACTCTGCAGTCGGAATTAAACGCTAAACACAGGCTGTTTTTTTTGTAAAGAAAGTTGCCATGTCTTTATATCATTATTTCCTTCTTTTATAAAAACAAAAAGGCAGAGCATCTCTTTGCCCCACCTTTTTGTGCTACAACGCGGTATGCCAAATAATTCAAATAAATTATAAGATTTCCCTAAACTGATTCTGAATCTTATCCGAGCGCTTGTTTGCAGATTTCAGCTATCTCAATAATACGGTTTCTTTTAAGAAGGGTTGCCTGTTGTTTTTTCGGATTAAATTCGTTGCCATTACAATCCCGAATTTTCAACTTGAGGGTCAGTGGATACTTGGGGGGTATCATATCATTGGGATCCAGTTGTCCCTTCTTGACGATCCACCAGCGGATCAACAAGGGGTTTGAGGGTCGGCCACTCGATGTTATTTCATAGCCGTTAACAATCCCGCGAACATCATCTGCTGAAATATCACCCAAATCTGAAATGTCGAATTGAAACGGGTACGTTGAAAGGGACGCGGATGCTGCCCCGTCATTATGTGAAGTTCCAATATCGCTTACTTGAAACTTCATATTGATAACCCTGCCATCTACTTCCCACAGCTTGAGCCATATTGTCTTGATGGGATCGTTGGGTTTGTTCTGTGCGATGTGATTCAAAGTCAAGGCGGATATGGATACACCTGCGATACAAAAAAGTAAGGCAATCATTTTTAAATTAATATGCATTTTCATATTGCCACCTCTCTTTTTTAGAAACTTTATTAAAACGCATCTAATATCCGATGACGCTGATGAACGGATATTACAGCAATTTTAATGCCACCCGCCGTATATTTTCATAAATCATGTTATTTCATATAGTTATAAATAACCTTGTGGTTTTATAAATTGAATGTATGCCAACACATGTATACTATTTTAAACATCTGTAGCATTTTTTATAAATCCTACCAGTTGCACTAACCATCCAAACAGAGCATGCCCACCTTCCCGGAAATGTCCTGCTAAAAAAAGAGATGCAAGCTTATCGCATTAGCGCTCTTGTGTGCATGCCAAACGGCAAGCGGGTCATTTCCCCGCGTCAATGCGCCAGTTTCAGCAGAATGACACCGGAGATAATGAGCAGCACCGAAAAGATCCGCATCGCGTTGGCGGAGTCGCCATAGAGAAAAATACCGAGAATAAAGGTGCCCGCGGCACCGATGCCGGTCCATACGGCATAGGCGGTTCCCATGGCGATGTGGCGCTGGGCCAAATAGAGCAGGTACCCGCTGATAAACATACAGGCACCGGCAAGAATAACGCCGGCAATGGTTTTCCCGGGCGTTTGAGCCATTTTCAATCCCACGGGCCATCCGATTTCAAAAAATCTGGCTAACGCACGCGGGAAAAGAAGTGTTACACCAAATTTTAGAAACCAATTAGCGAAAAATCGATTCTATCCCGTTGTTTTCCTTGTCTTCAGATAAATTGAGGCTGATTATCGCCCTCTCTCAGTTGGAAAGAAAATCGCCAAGTTGGATGTAAAACTCGGCACGGCCATTGGAGAAGGCCAAATCGGCACCGATGGTAAGCTTTGCTTTGGGAGCGATCATATAGCGAAAACCGGTACCGCCGGCGAACTCGGTCGGACTGCTACCGAGGTCGCTGACATCTTCAGCCACACGACCGCCACCGCCGAAAAACAACATGGACCATCGTTTGAATAGCTCCCAGCGAACCTGCCCCTGCAGGGTCACAGCCATGTCGTCCGCATAGACGCCCCACGGAATGCCCCTCAGGTTGATGTTGGACAGCTGGTAAAACGGAGCCCTGCCATCGATAAGCTGACCATCAAACCGGTACTGAAGGACCAGTGAATCAGTTACCGAAAAATTTTGTGACCACTTGAGCTTGTATTGCAGATAGTCAAAATCGCCGCCCGCATAATCTCCAAAGTCGAGCACAGCCAGGTCGAGGTAGTTGCCGGTGGACGGCCACTTGGTGTTATCCCGCGAATCGTAGGAAAGAATGGGACCCAGGCCGACATTTCTTTGGCCTATAGCGATATTGGGCAGAATCGGTAATATATTGCTCAGTTCGAAGGCGACTTCGACATCGAGGTAGTATAACTGCAGACCCAGGTACAAATCCTTTGAAATAAACGGGAGCTGAAACCGGGCCTGAGGATTGAATATGGTGCCCGTCGCCCCGTAAGCCAGCGGGTTATCGCGGAAGATTGAATCGTTGCCAATACCGTAGAACTTCAGGTTCAGGTCAGCATAGCCGAGTACGCCCTGTAGTCGAAATCTGTCCCGGGCATAGTAGCCCTGATGAAATAAAGTGGCCGCCCAGCTATCGGTGTTGGTGTAGAGGCCGCCCACACCGCTGATGGACGTCGGGCTAACCGTGTCATCTTCATTGTGGGGCCACAGATAAAGTAAAGCCGCGGCCAGCCCGGTACCTAACGTCGGATTGGAGATGGGGATCGGCACCGGTACGAAGCGTCGATCTTTCATCATTGATTTTCCGTCTTGGTCGCCTGCCTTGACGGTATCGGTGGTGGCCTCGACGTCCAAGGAAATGTCGCTGGCGTAGGTAGGTAAAGCCGTGAACCACACACTCCAGATAAATAAAAAGCAGGTAATCAGCTTTACTTTTTTTGATCTATCCCTCCAACTTTTAATGGATGTCTTATGTTTCACGACATATGTCTCCTCGCCCAAACGCATTCGTTTAAAATCAATAGGTCAGAAAAGTAATAAAATATTATTTGACATGCTGAAATTCCAGCTGGAACCAACCGGATCGTTCCAGGGGTTTCGGTTCTCTTGGTGGAATTTATATTCTAATGCTATTCCCCCAAAAAAAACTGAGGTCGGCCATTAGTCCCAAGGTATCATATTCAAAGGCATCCGTAAAGTCTATACCGGGGTAGTCACTTCTTTCAGCCTCCACCTTTGACGAAGGAGGGTCATAAATGTCTGATACTCCATTAAGAATAATTTAACGCACATACTTATTTATCGGAAACCCTGTGGGTTGAGGGAGTTTGATATACTCAAAAGAAACTGTTGATTAAAGAAATGCCATATGGTATAAGGTGCCATATGAAGGCAAAATTAGTTTACCGAGAAAAATATATTTATGATGATGGTGCAATACGGGAAATGGTGCTTTGGCAAATCCCGAAAAAATCTACCGGAAAATCATATGCTGTAAAATATAGGCGCTATTATGGGCTTTCGGATGGAACCTGCATTGTCCGCTACGATAATGAAATTGGCAAAGGAGATCACAGACATATTAAGGATAAAGAAGAGCCTTACCAATTTAAGGATGTCGAAACTTTGGTGGCAGACTTTTTAGCAGATATTGAATCTGCGTGGAGATCAGAAAATGAAAAAGAAGATTAACATTGGTGTTGCCGATGCCGTAATGTCGGCTAAAGATTTTATTGATGTGTGGAAACGCGCCGAACGCGGAAAAGCTATCGAAGCTGAGTATAAAATTCATTTTCAGAGCTTGGAAACACTACTCAAAACGCTTACTGCAGGTAGATGGGTATTGCTCAAAGCGCTTCATAAAAGTGGACCCATGAGTATCCGTGGCCTGTCAAATGAATTGGGTCGAGATTATAAGAATGTGCATACGGATGTACGCAAACTGGAAAATGCCGGACTTATTAGTCGAACCGAAGACGATAGGATAGAAGTCCCTTGGGACACCGTAGAAGCAAGATTTCAGCTGGCAGCATAGTGAATTATATTTGCCATATGTGGAAGGGCGCATTATCTCCAGCCGCTCCTCACCCACTCTCCTCGCGGTTCATCCGCTGCCGTTAGATGCTGAGTAACCATAGTGGTGACAAGTGATATCAAAACAAATAAGTAAAATCCTAAGGGACTTGGCTGATCCCGCCATAGCTGAACATTCACAACGCTTTTTTAAAACAGGGAAAGGCGAGTACGGAGAAGGAGATAAATTTCTCGGTATCCGAGTTCCAATCCTCAGAGAGCAGGCCAAGAAATACCAGGGCATTGCACTGAAGGAAATTCAACGTTTGCTGAAGTCTGCCTTCCATGAAGAACGCTTGTGTGCGGTCTTGTTGTTGGTACGCAAATTCACCAAAGGCAATGAAGAAGAAAAAACAGTCATCTACAAGTTGTATTTGGACAACACCAAATACATCAACAATTGGGATCTGGTTGACAGCTCAGCTTATCACATTGTGGGTGCCTATATAGAGAATAAAGACAAACAACCGCTCTATAAGCTATCCAAATCCGACCGTCTCTGGGAGAGACGAATTGCCATCATGTCAACTTTTCATTTCATCAGGAAGAACCAATTCGATGAGACCCTGGACCTGTCGAAGCAGCTGATAAACGATGACGAGGATTTGATACATAAAGCGGTCGGTTGGATGCTCAGAGAGATTGGAAAACGCGATTTAGCCGTTGAGAGAGCATTCTTGAGAGCACATTACAAGAAGATGCCACGTACTATGCTACGCTACGCGATAGAGAAATTTCCTGAACGAGAGCGGAAAAAGTATTTGCAAGGCGTAGTGTGAGCATCTAACTAATCAGGGACGGCTATGGTGAAAAGGTCGCGTCAGAGTATGGTTTTTAAGATGTGAAACAATTCATCGATATGGATGATGCCCTGGAATGGCTGGGAATCGACAGCCAACAAAAGGAAAATAAATGAATATAGACAGATTTTTAGAAAAATTAAAAACGGATAAAAAAACTGCGCTAAACGAGAGAGATTCAAAGGAATTATTAAGGGCCTACGGCGTTCCGGTTGTCAGGGAAACCATTGTTGCAGATAAAGATGAGGCCGTAAAGGTTGCTGAGAATATTGGGTTTCCCGTGGTACTGAAGGGACTCGGCTCCGCGTTTTTGCATAAAACAGAGCAGGGACTGGTTCATATGGGTCTGACAACCGCCGAATGTGTTCGTGAGGCAGCGATTTCAATCGAAAACAGAGCCGGCAGCGAGTTGGAGGGACTGCTGGTTCAGCCCCAGATTGAAGGAAAAAGGGAGTTTGTGGCGGGTCTGTTTCAGGATGAGCTGTTTGGCAAGGTAATTATGTTTGGTATCGGGGGGGTGTTTACTGAGGCAATTTCAGACGTAACCTTCCGGCTCATCCCACTTTCAGAAACAGATGTGAATGAAATGCTTCAAGAGATTAAGGCAAAAACATTGCTTGGAAGCTTCAGAGGTGAAAAGGCCGTTAACAGGGATCAATTGATACAAACTTTACTGGGCTTAGCCCGGCTTGGCATTCAACATCCGGAAGTGACGGAGGTTGATATCAATCCGCTGGTCATAGCCCCCGACGGCAACATATGCGCAGTGGATGCAATGGTAATCCTGTCTGAAAAGTCCAATGATAAGAGATTCATGCCACCTGCTGATCCCAAATTACTGGGATATTTTTTCCATCCACGCTCTATCGTTTTTGTAGGTGCGTCTGCACAGATAGGAAAATGGGGTCATACGCTGTTTTCAATTACTGCAGGCGGCGGGTATGGAGGTGAAATATACCTGGTAAACCAAAAAGGCGGTACCATAGCAGGCCGGAAGGTCTATAAGTCTGTTTCCGAAATTCCCGGGAACATCGACCTTGCCGTCGTAACCATACCCGCTTCCGGGGTGATGGATCTAATTCCTCATTTTAAGAAAAAGGGAATTAAGAACATGCTTCTCATCACATCGGGTTTTGGGGAAACCGGTAAAGAAGGCGAGGAAATGGAAAATAACCTGGTAAATGCAGCGACAGAAGCCGGAATAATGATCGTCGGGCCGAATACCATGGGAATCTGCAATCCACATATCAATCTTTATTGCACCGGCAGTCATGTTCGGCCAAGACCAGGGTCTACGGCTGTGATCTCTCAGTCCGGAAACATGGGAACGCAGCTCCTTGCCTTTGCCGAACAGCAAGATATCGGTATCCGTGGGTTTTGTGGCTCTGGAAACGAAGCCATGATTACCGTAGAAGATTATCTTGAAGCTTTTGAGAATGATGATTTAACACAAAATGTAATGCTGTATATTGAAAGCGTAAAGAATGGCCGACGCTTTTTTGAGAATGCATTGCGCGTGGGGAAAAAGAAACCGATCGTTCTATTAAAAGGAGGTCGAAGCAAGGCCGGCAATAAAGCCGCGGCGAGCCATACCGGCGCATTGGCCTCAGATTCGCGTATTTTTGATGCGGTCTGTCGACAGGCCGGCATCGTAAGCGCTGAACGACCCATGGACCTATTGGATCTTACGGCCGCCTTTTCATCTCTACCTTTGCCTGAGGGTGATCGCGTTGCAATAATGACGCTCGGCGGCGGCTGGGGAGTTGTGACTGCCGATTTATGCTCTGAATACGGTCTTAATGTGCCGGATTTGTCCCCGGAACTCGTGGCACATATCGATAAAATTCTTCCGTCCTACTGGAGCAGATCAAACCCGGTCGATATTGTCGGTGAAAGAGATTTTTCAATCCCGATGATTATCATAGAAGAACTGTTAAAGTGGGAAGGGTGTGACGGCGTGATAAATCTGGGCATACTGGGTCGCAGGATTTTCTTTGGACGTCTGGCAGAATCTATCATAAAGGCAGATCCATCCTATCCACAGGATTTTCTTGAATCCGCTATTGCGTCACTCAATGAATTCGAAGAAAAATATGTCGATCATATCATCAGATTGATGGAAAAATATAATAAGCCGGTATTTTGCGTCTATCTTGCAACTGACGAAAAAGACAAAACCGTGTACAGGGTTGAAGGGAGTAAATACAAAGGTGTATTCTACAAGACTCCGGAACGGGCGGTAAAATCATTTGCCAAAATGTACCAATATAAGCGGTTTCTGGACCGTCTTTTATCAGATTAGATCAATGTCCGGTTAATTCATGGGATGGGGATATAACGAGGATGATATGTTAACTTTTTCGTCTTCTCAAAGACTATTTAAATGAAAAGGGGACATTCAAATGATCAAGGAAATTACCGCGCAGAAGCTTAACACAGAAAACTTCATCGATGCGAAGGTCAAAGAAATCCAACAAGTTGTTGGGGGCGGAATGGCGATCAATGCCGGAATGGCGATCAATGCGCTCTCGGGAGGCGTCGATTCGTCCACGGTCACGATGCTCGGCCATCGCGCCCTGGGGGACCGCCTTAAGACCGTGTTTATCGAAAACGGTCTTATGCGTGAGGGCGAGTCCGAAAAGGTTGCCGGTCTTTTTAAAAAGCTTGGAGTCATGGTTGACGTTGTCGATGCCCAAAAAGAATTCTTTGCCGCGCTCAAAGGAATCACGGATCCGGAAGAAAAGCGCGAAGCGATTACCCAGGCTTTTTACCGAGACGTATTTGGACGCCTCGTCAAGGAAAGTGGCGCAAAACACCTTCTCCAGGGAACCATATTGACCGATATCGACGAGACCGTCGCAGGGATAAAACGGCAACACAATGTCTTTGAGCAGCTC
>JAFDFH010000543.1 GCA_019309945.1 Deltaproteobacteria bacterium | reverse complement strand
CCATCTTGGCCACGAGTGAGAAGCAAACATCACTTCGGCCTCTCCTCCATATAAATGCAATGCTTCGTTGATATTTTTTGACCAATTCAAAGCATCCCTTACCAATGCGCCTCTCAAGGTATAAATATTATGAATAGTTCCTACAATATTTTCAGCCGCCCAAAATGCTTTCATGTCCGGAAAATAGGTATTCATTTCACAAGGCGCTTCTGTATCGGGAGTATTTTGGAAAATCATTTTAACACCATCAATCGTCAATTCCTCAATATCTTCCTTGATGATAACATTCGGTTCAATTAGCCCCAAATTACCAGCTGCGGTGTTTTTGCCAATAGCCTGGTCTACATGCCCATGAGGATCCGCCGGAAGTAATACCCCATATTGCATAAACATCCGTCTGGTCATGGCATTTCCGGCATACACGTTTTCAGATATCGCGTGTTTCATAAAACCTTCCGGGGCAATAATTTTTACTTTACCACTCTTAACGTCCGCTTCGTTAACAACTCCCCTGACGCCTCCCCAATGATCTCCATGAGAATGGGAGTAGACAACTGCCACAACGGGTCTTTCTCCCAACTGTTTATTGATCAGTTCCAGGGCAGCTCTTGCGGTTTCCTTGGCGGTGAGAGGAGGCGAGGTCAAACCCCCGTACTTGATAAATCCCGGGTATGACTTCGTACAAACCATAATTCATATTTAATATGGCTTGCCGCTGCAGGGAAGGATGAATGCTTTGGAAATCCTTGCCTTCAAGCAGGAAATCGTATTTACCCATACTCCAGGCAACGTGCCCGGCATCAGCCATAATTTCTTTGTATTCAGGCGCGGCTATAAACCCCTTTTTCTGCTCTTCAAAATCCTGTTTATCTTCAAAGGGCATGGTGTTTTTCAACTCTTCCCATTTCTGAGCTGTAAATGTTGAGGGCGCATTGCCTTTGGGATCAAAGTGTTTGCCTTCTGCAAAAACACCGTTTACCAGAAAACACCCGATTGTCATTGCCAAAAATAAGGTTAGTAGTTTTTTCATAATCCTTTCTCCTTTCATTATTATAGATTCATATGCTTATCGTACGATCAGGTTGATTGAACCCACCTCAACCGGTCTGTCAAAATAGCTGAAGAACTTTTGCACATCCTGCTTCGAGCCTCCTAAATCATCTTTTGAATAGGGTTTTTCGCTTATGTTTTTTCAAGAGCTGCACGCAATTCGGACTCTTTATCAGCCGTTAAAGACGTCTGAATAACCCTGCCTTTAAAATGCTTCAGCTGCTCAAGGACTTTGTCCGGGGTGGCTTTGCGAATCAGGACAAAAAGCGCCGAGGACCCCGGTGTTAAGGTCTCTCCGAGATCCTTCATAAAATTATTGCTGATGCCGATATCTCTCAGCTTACCGGACAGCGCCCCGGCCCCGGCACCCACAGCCGCACCCAACAGCGGATTAAGGAAAATCATACCGATCAGCATCCCCCAAAAGCCTCCCCCGGCAGCACCTGCCGCAGTCAGGTTGACGGCCTGATGCAGCTTCACCTTGTCTTTTTCATCTTTGGTTACGACCACCACATCTTCCATTTCGATGAGGTACTCTTTCTGCATTTTTGCCAGAGCGGCACGCATTTCAAATGCCGTGTGCTCATCATCAAAACCAATCACTACCAGATTGCTCATATTTGCCTCCTTTATTTGTCCTTAGTTATTCATTATTTTAAACTCTATTTTTATCACTCCGAGATCAAGGCTAACTGGATGGTATCCAGCAAGGCCTGATCATCAACCGGCTTTCGGAAATAGCCGAACGCCCCGCTTTTCCTGGCCTGAATCCGAGTCTCTGCTGTATCGAAACCGGTAATGAAAATTACCGGCAGTTTGAAACCCCTCTCGATCAGTTTCTGGTGAAGCTCCAGACCACTCATCCCAGGCATCCTGACATCGGCAACAAGACAGGTTTTTTGATCTCTGAACTTGGATTTTAGAAAATCACCTCCGGATGCAAAGGTCTGTGCCTCCATACCCGCTGAGCGAATCAGTCGCTTGATAGCCCCTCGCACCGAGTCATCGTCGTCAACGATGTAAACAATAGCTTTTTTTTCCTGCATAGGCCGTCCTAATTAATCACATTAAACCACCAGCTATGCTGGTGCGAACCTAATAGGCTCTGCCGGTCAGGCTGTAATAAGAAACAGTAAATACGAAATCCGAATGTTCAAAAGATAACAACAAGAAAAAGAAAAAGATATTGGACCTTAGTCCATTGGACTTTGGTCCTATATTGTGGTGTGATTAGAAATGCGGGTTAGATTGAAACCTCAGCCGGTTGGACCCCGACCTTTTCGGTAAGCCGTACGAGTTGGGCCAATGAGTCAACGCCCATCTTTTACCTTTACAGTTTTCTCAGATATTTTAAGGACATAAGCGGTTTGTTTATTTAGCAGACCGGCGATGACGTGCGTCAGGATCTCATATTCCCGCGGCGTCAGGGTGCCCAGGCGTTGCCGGATACCTTCTTTTTCTTCCAAAACATCCCGGGCCTTAGCGTCCTTTATAAGGGCTTCCTCAACCGCATCAAAAAGCTTTTCATCGTCAAAGGGTTTGGAAAGGAATTCCACCGCGCCCCTCTTTATGGCTTTTACACTTGAGGGGATATCTCCATGACCCGTTACAAAGATAATCGGCATGATACGATTTTGAGACATGAGTTCGTCCTGCAGATCGAGACCGTTCATCCCGGGCATTTGCAGGTCGAGGATTAAACACGCCGGGCCATTGCCGCTTTTGTCTAAAGCAAGGAAATCTTCTGCCGAGGCAAAGGTTTCGACGTCGTATCCTGCTGATTTGAGCAGTCGCCGCAGTCCTTTCCGCACCGAAGGGTCATCGTCGACCACAAAGATGGTTGTCCCTTTTCCAGCCGTCACCTATCACACCTCCTTTCCAAACGGTATCTGGAATGTGAACATGGCGCCTCCCTCAGGACAATTTTCAACCCATATGTGCCCACCATGGGCCTCAATGATTGACCGACTTACGGCAAGCCCCAGGCCCAATCCCTCGGCCTTTGTCGAATAAAAAGGATTAAAGACGGTTTCAATCTGGTCTGTCGTCAATCCCGGCCCTGAATCGATGACCGTAACGGAGACGCCTTTATCCCTATCAGTGCGAGTGGACAAGAACACACGGCGGGCATCTGCTGACCGATCTTTCATCGCGTCCATTGTGTTTGTGAGCAGATTGATGATCACCTGCTGTATTTGAATGGGGTCACCATATAGAGGAGGAAGTCCAGATTTGAGATCCTTTACGACCGAAATATTTTGGAACATACTCTCGCTATCAAGCAAATGAATGGATGCCTCAACAACGGCATTTATGTCAAAGGACTCATGGACGGGTTCTTCCTTTTTCACCATTTTACGGAGCCGACGAATCACCTCTGCAGCCCGTTTGTCATCCTGGATAATATCTAAAAGCGCCTCCCGCACTTCGTCGAAATCAGGGTCTTCATGGTTTAAAAATCGAAGCGCAGCTTGTGTATTGCTCAAGATCGCTGCCAATGGCTGGTTGATTTCGTGCGCAATGGCGGATGTCAGGGCACCCATGGTCAACACCCGGTTCATGTGAGCCAATTCATCCCGAAGCGACTGAGACATCTTTTCCATCTGCTTGCGCTTAGTAATGTCACGGTTGCTCGCTCGGAAACCTAAGGGGTTGCCTTGATCACCATACACCGGCTGACAAGCATGTTCTATCCAGCGGATCTCGCCATTCCGCCTTTGAATACGAAATTCCAATTCTCGCCCACTCAACTCCTCTCGAGAATTACAATAATGTTCATCCCAAATTCCTTTATCCTCCGGCACGATGATCTGACGGAAAAGTGAAGGGTTGTCCATAAATTCTTGAGCAGTATAGTCAGAAATGCGCTCACAGGAAGGAGAAACATAATGAAATTTTCCATCAAAACTCGCCCAGTATTCCCAATCATAAGTATAATCGGCAACTGTTCGATACTTGACTTCACTCCTATGTGCCCTTGTTTCTGCATGTCTGCGCTTCATCCACTGAACCCACAAAAGAAAAATGATCGAAGTTAGGATCAGGCCGGCAGCAATTAATCCAATGACTTGCCATCGATACTGCTGCCAGATTGAAAACTCTCTGTACCGCACAATACTTTCGGGCGGAAGCTTTTCCTCACTAATACTCCAGCGTTTGAGTTGACGCTGATCGAACATCATTATATTGCGTGTTCGCTCCGGGACAATATCCACAGGGGATTCGCCGTTTAATATACGAAGGCAAATCTC
>JAFDFH010000174.1 GCA_019309945.1 Deltaproteobacteria bacterium | reverse complement strand
TCGAGGAACAGGTAACGAATATTTCCGTACCGCTGGCATACACCGAAGAACTTTACCATCTTCGTTTGCACATTGACATGTTGCGAAACAAGCTCCTTAGATATAGAGAAAAAGATTATAATAACGAAGAAGGGCGCGAAAGTGTTGAATAACCGGATTCGATTCAAATTCATACTAATTATCCTGGCAGACCTTCTAATTCCATTAGCTTCATAATGTTTTTGGTAGCTTCTCAATATGTTCCGGTAGGCCCGCTGCGCCATCCGGTAATTTTTTGCAATACGGCCAAAACTTGCCGTTAAGGGCGCCTAACAGTGCCCCGCGCACGGGATCTAAAATGAGTGTGTTGCTTAGCACAAACAGGCTACAATCAACAATTTATTTTGTTCGGGTCACTGTAAGCCGCCCTAAACGGCTTCAAACAGTTGCCCGCTTTGAAAAAAATGACCGGATGACTCCGCTGGTAGGTTTAACCATAAGTTTTTGAAACGTTACAAAAAACCTTAAATTTAATTGATAAAATAAGAAGATACAAGTTGTATGTCAAGTAAAAACAACAACAACATGTTGTGTTATATACACACTTGTCGATTTTTTCACGCGGTTAATCCCGTCACGGCAGGGCACAGGCCTTGATCCTGAACAACCAATCTTAATTTTGGAGGGGCGCTTGCTCTGCAATTTTTTATCATTTCAGGCACTATCGTCATTGGCATTTTCGTGAGGAAAATCCCTGATCTTTATTTTGAGGGAAAAACACGGAGGAAAGCGGAATGCTTTGAAAAAAATTACCGGATGAATCCGCTGGTAGGTTTAACTAAAAATTTTTGAGAAATTACAAAATTTTCTACAAACTTTTTAAGATAACTAGTGATTTCCTCTATCAAATGCTCACTTTGTTCCTGTTGAACAAGATCGTTTTCAATTAAATCTTTCCAAACCGAGCACATCCAACGTTCGAAAAAATCGTTTAAAAGTTCCTCTTGTTGTTCGAGAACCTGATGAAGGGACCATTTTAACTGTTCCTTGGGGGGAAGATATTTTTTAAAATGGGCGATTTCCGGCGGCCATTCTTCAGGGTTAGGTTCCCGCAAGAATATTTGGATGTGTTCATCAGAAACTTTATCCAGCTCTTCAGCGGGAATATATCGTTCTCCAATGATTATAACCCTGCTTGGAATAAGAGAATTTTTCAGGTGTTCAGACACGTTTTTCCTCTTTTGTTGAGTACTCCCTACGATTTGATGAGTTCGTAAAAAAGGCCTCCCCGCCTGCCATCCGACAGGCAGGTTTGCGGACTTTTTAGGAGATCATCATCTTTTAGGTGCAGTTTTTTCAAGCGCCCTTCAATAAAATTTCGACATGGTTTTTTGCAAGCTCTGGAAGGCGTTTCAATGAATATCCTCCCTCAAGCACGGAAATCAGTTTTCCGTTGGCGTATTTGTCTGCCATCTCGACGATTCTTTGCATTATCCATGAGAAACCTTCCGTTGAAAGGTTGGCATTTGACATTTCATCATCTTCATGGGCATCAAAGCCGGCTGAGACAATAATCCCCTCAGGTTTAAATACTTCAAATGCCGGCAGAAGATCTTTTTCAATAAGGTGCTTATAGTCCTCGTCGCCCCTACCCGGCAAGACCGGAGAATTTTTGGTAAATCCGTAGCCTTCCGCAGATCCCTGTTCAAATTCTCGACCGGTGCCCGGATAGGCAAAAGACGGGTGTTGATGAATGGAATAATAAAAAACAGAAGGGTCTTGCTCGAAAATATGCTGGGTACCATTTCCATGATGAACATCAAAATCGACGATTCCAATTTTTTTTATGTTCCATTCGTTTTGCAGGTACCTGGCGGCAATCGCCACATTGTTGAAATAACAAAACCCCATACTTCGGTCATATTCGGCATGATGCCCGGGAGGTCGCACCGCACAGAAGGCATTGTCAATCTCGCCTTTCATAACCAGCCGGGCGGCTTCGAGAATTCCCCCCACAGCCAGCAACGCGGTTTCATACGTTTCGGAACATATCTGGTTGTCGGCGCAGTCAAAAACACATTGTCCGGCTCGACAGGCGCTTTCCAGGCGTCTTATATAATGTCGATCATGAACAGCTTCGATCCACTTTGTGTCTGCCCGGATCGCCTCAATCCGGGTGAGCCTGGGAAGAAGTCCAGCCTCTTTTATTCCCTGATAAACCGCGTGAAGCCTTTCCGGAATTTCCGGATGAAAGCGTCCCGTCTTATGAAGCAGAAATCTTTCATCATATAAAAAACCTGTTTTTTTCATTAGCAAGACAATTCTTTATTGCAAGATGTGTCGGACAAAGAGGTTAGGGTAAAATACTATTTTGGAAGGACACTATTTAATAATTTTTTCAAAGATTTCAAATGCGGCCTGAACCGCTTCACTATCCTCCGGCATCTCAATTGTCGGCCGCCCATTTAAATCAAATTCGTAAATGGCGTGATCGTCGGGAATGGTTCCGGCAAGGTTCAGACCGTCTTTGGCGATCATCTTTAGGATCGCATCAGCAGGGGCTTCTTTGATCTGATTGATCACAAGATAGCATTTGCCCACACCGATGTTAAGGTCATTTGCGAGTGCACTGATCCTTGAGGCTGCCAGAAGCCCACGGCGGGATGTGTCGGAAACCACCAGAAGAATATCGACATTACGTGTGGTCAATCGGCTAATATGCTCCATCCCGGCTTCATTGTCAATAACCAGGTAAGGATAATTGTCGGTCAGTCGTTCCAGAAAACCCGTAAGGAGCGTATTGGCAGCGCAATAGCATCCCGGCCCTTCAGGCTGTCCCATCACCACAAGATCATAGCCTTCGTCTTCAACAATCGCCTGTTCGAGCTTCATGGACATAAAAACATCCTTGGTCATGCCGGTGGGAACGATTGCTTTTTTCATCTCCTCACGGGCATTGCCAAGGGTATCGTCCACTTCAAGGCCCAGAACCTCATTTAGATTTGCATTGGGATCTGCATCCACGGCTAGGACCGGAGTTTTCCCCTTCTTTACCAAATACTTTATCAGCATTCCCGCCAAGGTTGTCTTGCCCGTGCCCCCCTTGCCGGCAATCGCAATTGAAAAAGGCATAAGATTTGTTGACCTTTCATAAAAAATTAATATAGGTGAGCCAGTTTCAAAACGTTTCAGTTTGTTCAAGGTCAAGGAAGGCGACCAAATTTTAAATCAGGTTTAACCACAGGAATACATAGCGTATTTCGAGGATTAAAATTTGAGCCTGACGCAGAGATTGTGCAAAATGGGACGTTTTGAAATTGGCTCAGGTGTTTACAGGTTAAGAGGTTCAAGGTTCGGAGTCAGTGAAGGTTGGTAAAAGAAAAACAACACTGAACCTGTAAACCAGTAAACGTTTCTGTACATTGAAGATCCTGGACAATTAGGCCAGTTGGACAAAACAGTCAAGTAACTTTTATCTGAATACGTCCATTGGTATTTTCTTTTTGTTTTTTCGAACTTCGTGAAAAAGGCAAGGGATTCAAACTCCTTGCATTAAACCGGGTCATATGTTAGCTTTTGCCAAGTTTGACGGTTTCGTAAAATTTCGCAATCATTCAACGTACGATAAGTACGCCTCATGATTACAAAATTTGCACGCCTTAAATTTGAACTTTTTACAAAACCGTCTAAATCGGACTTTTTACGAGTTCATCAAGTTTCATTCTGAAAAAATCAATCTTGAGGGGGATAAAAACATGGATTTTGAACTTAATAAATCGCAAAAAGAGATTCAGAAAGCTGCAAGGGATTTCGCCAAAGGAGAATTTGACAAAGAGCTTGCCCTTGAACTGGAAAAAAACCATGAATTTCCGAAAAAAATCTGGCAAAAGGCAGGAGATCTTGGATTTATCGGTATTCATTTTCCCGAAGAATATTCCGGGCAGGGACTGGGCGTCCTGGAGAATATCCTCGTTGCCGAAGAATTCTGCCGCGGGGATTCGTCGATTGGGAGTGCGGTAATACTTTCCAATTTTGCTTCTGAATGTATTTTGCGCTTTGGCAGTGATGAATTGAAAGAAAGACTCCTTCCGCCTGTTGCGGAAGCGAAGATGCTTTCAGCGGGCGCGTTTACCGAACCGGATCACGGTTCGGATATCACTTTTATGGATACGACAGCCGTAAAAGACGGCGATGAATGGGTCATCAACGGTACCAAAACGTTTATTACCAACGGAGGACTGGCCGGTTATTATACCGTCCTTTGTCAGACCGATGCAGATGTTAAACCAAGTTACCGGGGCATCAGTATGTTGCTTGTGGAAGCGGAACGTGAAGGGTTGTCCACCACCGATATTGGAGCAAAGATGGGCATCCGATTGATGAGCACAACCGAGGTTAACTTTAAGGATGTGCGGGTTCCTGCTTCCAATCTAATTGGAAAAGAAGGCAAAGGATTCTATCAGGTACTAGAATTTTTTGACGAAAGCCGGATTCTGGTGGCTGCCCAGGCGCTTGGAATCGCTCAGGGTGCTTTTGATCGTGCGCTGGATTATGTAAAGCAGAGAGAACAGTTCGGGAAAAAAATCGCAGAATTTCAGGTCACCCAGCATAAACTTGCAGATATGGCTACGAAAATCGAGCTTTCAAGACTGATCACTTACAAGGCGGCCTGGAACTTTGACCAGGGCCGAATGGATCCCAAGCTGACATCGATGGCAAAGATGTATGCCGCCCGCAGTGCTGTCGAAGTCGCCGATGAAGCCATACAGCTGCTGGGAGGGTACGGATACATGACTGAATACGAAGTTGAACGATTCTACCGGGATGCCAAGATTACCGAAATCTATGAAGGTACCAAAGAGATCCAGAAAAACACGATTGCGGGTGCCGTTGTCGGCAAGCTTAAATAGTGCCTGAACGCCGACCTTTTTTTCTCGCCACAAAGACACCAGGACACTAAGAAAGAATAAAAAAATAAAATCCTTCGCGTCTTTGTGACTTGGCGGCAAATATTTTTGGTTCCGGTTTAAAAACAACCTTTGTTAAGCCACTCTTTTATTAAAATGCTAAGTATCCGCAAAATCGGTGTTATTGGCCGAACTTACCGTCACCTTAACCGCTATCGACAGATCTTGACGATTCTTTTCAAGTATGGCTTTGGAGATCTTGTCGAACGGCTGAAAATAGACCAGTACATTGAAGTCGGTCTTCAAATGATTTCACGGAAACGACGGGAGCGGGTTGAAAAACTGACCCGGGCGGAAAGGGTTAGAATGGCATTTGAAGAATTAGGACCAACCTATATAAAGTTCGGTCAGGTGCTGTCTACGCGTCCGGATTTGATACCGGTGGATTTCATCGAAGAGCTGTCCAAATTGCAGGATGAAGTGCCGCCCAGTCCATTCGACAGTATCGCCGCAATCATTGAAGCAGAATTGGGATCCTCGCATGAGGAACTGTTTGAGGTTTTTGAAAAAATTCCCTTGGCATCGGCTTCAATCGGGCAGGTTCACAAGGCCTGCTTCGCAGATGGTGAAGCGGTTGCGGTGAAAGTGCAACGCCCCGGTATTCGAAAAATAATAGAAGTAGATCTTGAAATCATGCTTCATCTGGCAACCCTGATGGAACGTCATATCGAAGAGCTTTCCATACAGCGTCCGGTAAGAATCGTGGAGGAATTTGCCCGTACCCTTGAAAGGGAAATCGATTATAACCTTGAAGCCACCCACATGGAACGGTTTGCCCGGAATTTTTTGGATGATTCCACCATTTATATTCCCAAGGTCTTTCGTGACACGACGACAGAACGCGTTCTTACAACGGAACTCGTGGACGGTATTAAAGTGTCCGAACTGAACCGGCTGGAAGCGGCCGGGCTGGATCGCAAGGTCATTTGTGCCCGTGGAGCGTATTTACTCTTACGACAGGTTTTCGATTACGGTTTTTTTCATGCCGACCCCCATCCGGGCAATATTTTTATACTGCCGAATAACGTGGTCTGTTTGCTCGACTTTGGAATGGTCGGCACGGTTGACAGGCAGACCCGTGAGGATTTCGTTGATCTGATCGACACCGTGGTTCACCGGGACGAAATACGGGCAACCCAGGTGTTACTCAAACTCACCGAATATGAACAGGAGCCGGACATTCGCCTGCTTGAAAGAGAATTCGCGGATTTCATCGGGCGGCATCTTTACAAACCGCTGAAGGATATCGAGATCGGCAAACTTCTGCACCAGATCCTTGACCTGGCTTCTCGTCATCGCCTCATGATACCGGCCGATCTTTTTTTGATGATGAAGGCCTTGGGCACTATTGAAGGTATTGGGCTCATGCTTGATCCGGATTTTGACATGATTGCACAGACAACACCATTTATTGAACGGGTTAAGCTGGCAAGATACAACCCTCAGCGGATCTCGGAAGATATTTTCAGGACCGCGGGCGATTTGCTGCATTTTGTTCAGAAGTTTCCAAGAGATCTGCTTGAAATTGCACGTCTGGTCCGACAGCAAAAGCTGAGTTTAAAATTTGAACATAAAAGCCTCGAAACAATGCTTGGAACCTACGACCAAATCAGCAACCGGATATCCTTTTCAATTATTATTGCCGCGCTGATTGTTGGCTCAGCCCTGATCGTGATATCCAAAATCCCGCCTTTCATGTATGGGATATCTCTGATCGGCATTATTGGATTTTTAGCAGCCGCCCTGATGGGGATCTGGCTTCTGGTAGCGATTTTAAGAAAAGGTCGATTATAGGTGTAAACTACCTAGTGTCAGTCCATAAATGAGGATTTTTGTTCGAGATCAAGGCCTGCGAAAAATTTTACCGCAGGCATATGTTTGATATTCCGAGGATTATTTTTTTAGCATAACGCAGATATTGGGCAAAAAGACCATTTATGGATGGACCCTACCTGTGCTTAATTGATGGTAGGCGAAGATGATTATCCAGCTTATGTTTGGACGTTTAAATCATTTCTTGGCAGGTGAATTTCGAATTTGCTTCCCGTTCCCGGCGTGCTTTCCACCGTTACATTGCCTCCGTGGGCTTGTGCAATGTGCTTGACGATTGCAAGCCCTAAGCCTGTTCCCCCCAGATGTCGGCTCCTCGCCTTGTCCACCCGGTAAAATTAAACATTTTCAAAATAGATGGAGGGAGAAACACATATGGATTCCAGTTATACGCCACAACCATTCACGATTAAGATATCGGATGACATTCTTAACGATCTCTCCCGGCGGCTGTCTTTGACCCGGTGGCCGGATGAAATGCCGGGAACCGACTGGCAATACGGTACGAATTTAGCGTATCTAAAGGAATTGATCGCCTACTGGCAGAATGACTATGATTGGCGAACCCAAGAACGTCTTTTAAACACCTTCCCGCAGTTCAGGGTTTGGAAGGAGGACATTAACCTGCATTTCATTCACCATCAGGGGGTAGGACCGGATCCCCTCCCTTTGCTTATCAGTCACGGATGGCCGGGTTCTATTTGTGAATTTGTCAAAATAATCGGACCGCTCACAGATCCGGCCCGATACGGTGGCGATCCCCGTGACGCTTTTACCGTCGTGGCGCCGTCATTGCCGGGCTATGGTTTTTCGCACACCCCCAACCAGCGACGCCTGGGCATAGAAGACATCGCCAATCTGTTTGCCTACCTGATGACCGATGTGCTTGGATATTCACGCTTTGCAGCCCAGGGAGGGGATTGGGGTTCGTTTATCACCGCCCGGTTGGGGTATGCCCACCCGGAAAAGCTGGTGGGTATTCATCTAAACATGCTTCCGGTCGCCCCGCATCCCGCCGAACGCACGAAACTCTCTGAGGCCGAAGAAGCATTTTTAAAAGAAGCTGACGCATTTCAAAAGACAGAAACCGGATATCAGTGGATTCAGGGGACAAAACCCCAGACCCTGTCCTTTGGCTTAAGCGATTCACCCGTCGGCCTTGCCGCCTGGATTGTAGAAAAATTTCATACCTGGACGGATTGCAACGGCGGCATCGAAAACCGGGTCGCCAAAGAGGATCTGTTGACCAATATTATGATCTATTGGGTAACCAATACGATCAACAGCTCATTCTACCTCTATTATCAGCTCCGTCACCACCCCTGGCGTTTGGGCCGCGGTGAAAAAATTACCGTACCGACGGGGATCGCATCTTTTCCAGGCGAAATCCTGCGACCGCCAAGAGAATGGGCGGAACGGGTTTTCAACGTGAAACGCTGGACACCCATGCTCTCGGGAGGCCACTTTGCTGCGCTCGAGCAACCTGAACGACTTGTTGAAGATATCAGATCCCTTTTCCGAGATTTGAGATGATTTCGGGCAAGGGCCCCATGGCCTTCAAATACGGTCAAAGCTGAGCTTTATTTATGGTTATTTGTGCATGAAACAAAATCCCCAGGGATTTTATTCTTCATGACCCGAGCGGTTGTATGCTGTAAAATATTCCCGGATGAGTTCCCTTTCAGGTGAAATTCCAGGCAGCCCCACCCTTACAATGACAACAGCGGAGAGCCGTTTGCCCGCCAGATCGATCCCTTCACTACACTGAATGACGCCAACTTTCCAACTTATTTAAACCTCGACGATGAAAAATCCATAGTGTTCAAGCAATCTTCAGCCCGTGGCAGACATGTAGATATTAAGATTTGGTGAAAAAATATTCGAGTTTCCGTCCGGAAACTTATGCCATGCACAGTCAGGTGTTCTGAGCTTCCAGCACGGGATGGCCGTCCTGATTGAAAGTCTGGAATTTGTAGAAGATGATGCTGCGGCGGCTGTCCTTGGTCGGCTTTTTGTCCATGAACTCCACTTCTACGTGCAGGGTGTCGCCGATGTATACCGGTGCCAGGTAGCGCAGCTTCTCCACCGCCATGAAGGCGATGATATCGTCCAGAAATCCGGCCTGTTCCATCAACCCAATGCTGCACGACATGGTCATCACGCCGGGAACCAGGCGCCGCTCCCATCCCTTGGACTGGGCGTCTTCATCGGTCAGGAAGATGGGCAGGGTGTTGGCCGTGATATGGCAGAATTGGGTTTGTTCTTCTTCGGTGATCGTTTTGGGATCGGTCACGAATTTTTCACCGGGTTTTCCCTGAGAAATGGTCTTTGGCTGCATGGTGGCTCCTTTCCTTGTTTGCTGTGATTCCCTTACCATTATACTCCATTTTGATAGGGTTGAATAGTACCGATTTTTCCATTCAAGCGATGTCCCCTCTACAGGATTTGCATTCCCATTTTCACGACCAGTAAAAATCTATCATAGCGAAGATAAAACTTGACCTATACTTAGGTTAAAAGTATTAGTTCTGAAAAGTGGCAAATACGACATTAAACATCCGAATAACGACAATTGAAAACCGGTGATTACCATTCCGATTGCAGCATTATCCAAGACGTCCAATCGTGACC
>JAFDFH010000173.1 GCA_019309945.1 Deltaproteobacteria bacterium | reverse complement strand
CAGATATACGCTATACCGAAGACCATGAATATGCCAGGCCTGAAGATAATCGGGTAAGGGTCGGCCTCACCGACTATGTCCAGGACCAGCTTGGTGATATTGTTTTTGTTGAGCTGCCCCAGGAAGGGGATACCTTTGAGAAGGGGCAAGAATTCGGAACCGTGGAATCCGTCAAAGCCGTTTCTGAGTTGTACATGCCGATCAGCGGCGCGATCCTGGCCGTCAATACGACCCTTGCCGAACAGCCTGAGATGGTGAACAGCGACCCCTACAATGATGGATGGATGATCGAGGTCAAGCCCGACAATCCGATAGAACTGGATGCGCTTATGTCGAAAGACGCTTACCTTGAAATGCTGAAAGGAATGGAATAATGCGTTACTTGCCTCATACGGGTGAAGATATTACTTCAATGCTCCAGATCGTGGGGGTCGATCATCTCGACGATCTTTTCCGATCCATCCCGGAGGACTGCCGCTGTAAGGACAAACTCAACCTACCGGAACCTGTGAGTGAGTGGGAACTCAATGATGCTTTGGTCGCATTGTCAAATAAAATGGCCGTACCCCCCGAATATAAAGTTTTCCTGGGCGCGGGCAGCTATGAACACTATATCCCCGCATCCGTTTCCTATCTGCTGGGTCGGTCCGAATTCAGCACCGCCTACACCCCCTATCAGCCTGAAGTCAGTCAGGGAACCCTGCAGGCCATCTATGAATATCAGACCCTGACTTCACGGCTTTTGGGAATGGAAGTCGCCAATGCTTCGATATATGACGGCGCTTCGGCTTTGGCGGAAGCATTGCTCATGGCCACACGGGTTGCAAAGGGTAAAAAAATTGCGATTTCCAGCCTGACCCATCCATTGTATCGCCGGGTCGTGGGAACCTATTTGCATCCTACAGGCTACGAAGTCATAGAACTCCCTTACTTAAAAAGCGGCCGAACTGATCTTGCGGCTTTGGATGGAATGGATGACCTTGCAGCCGTATCGATTCAGTCACCCAACTTTTTGGGATGTATCGAAGATCTTCACGCTATCGGAGAAATTGCCCACAATAAAAAGGCCCTGTTTATCACATCTTTTACGGAAGCCCTTGCCTACGGACTCTTAAAAAACCCTGGAAGTCAAGGTGCCGATATTGCCTGTGGCGAAGGACAAAGCTTCGGGATTCCAAGGTCATTCGGCGGACCGGTTTTAGGGATGTTTGCGGGCAAAATGAAATATGTGCGCAATATGCCCGGCCGTCTGGTCGGTGAAACCCGGGACCTGAATGGAAAAAGAGGCTTTGTGTTGACACTCGCCACACGGGAACAACACATCCGAAGAGAAAAAGCAACCTCCAACATTTGCACGAACAACAGCCTTTGCGCGTTGGCCGCAGCGATGTATATGGCGTCTGTGGGCGGATCCGGTATGCGGGACCTGGCCCGACTCAACTACGACAAATCTGAATACCTCAAACAGGAACTCAAAACCGCGGGATTTAAAATCAAGTTTGAGAGCCCGACCTTTAATGAATTCGTCGTGGAATTTCCCGCAGGTTTTGAAACGACTTACGCACTTCTGCTCGAGAAAAAAATCGTTGCAGGTCTTCATCTGGCACCCTATTATCCGGAACTTGCCAACCATTATCTTTTGTGTGTAACGGAAACTAAAACCAGGGCAGAAATGGATACCCTGGTCAGGGAGGTTAAGTCATGAAAGCGTCACCCGGCACCACCGGTCTGATATTAAATGAACCCTTGCTTTGGGAAATCGGGCAAAAGGGGCGAAGTGGTTTTTCCCTCCCCCGGCGGGATGTCGAGTTTTACGCTTCCCCTGAAGAGATGTCCGCTAACCGCCTGGATTTTCCTGATTTGAGCGAGATGGACGTGATTCGCCATTACACACGGCTTTCCCAGTGGAACTTCGGGGTGGATACCGGCATGTATCCATTAGGCTCATGTACCATGAAGTATAATCCCAAAATTAATGAAAAGATGGCGAGCCTACCAGGATTTACAGAGGCACATCCGCTGCTTCCGTCAGATCTCTCCCAGGGGATCCTCCGGCTCATGCTTGAGTTGGAACGTTTCCTGTCAGCAATCACCGGTATGGATGCCGTCACTTTGCAACCTGCCGCCGGCGCCCATGGAGAGTTGGCTGGAATGCTCATTTTTTATGCCTATCACGAAAGCAAGGGCGGCCACCGCTCAAAGATCATCATACCCGATACGGCCCACGGCACAAATCCAGCCAGCGCAGCCCTCTGCGGATATCGCCCGGTCTCGGTGAAATCCAATGAAATGGGAGTCCTCACCCCTGAGACCATCGCTACCGTCATGGACGAAGATACCGCCGGAATCATGCTAACAAACCCCAACACCCTTGGCCTGTTTGAAGAAAATATAAAACAAATCACTGCAATCGTCCATAAAAAAGGCGGACTGGTTTACGGGGATGGGGCCAACATGAATGCGGTGATGGGTATTGTCGATATGGGTGCCGCCGGCATTGACGTGTTGCATCTGAACCTCCACAAAACGTTTTCAACCCCCCACGGCGGGGGCGGACCCGGTTCCGGTCCGGTGTGTGTTAAAAAACATCTTGAGCCTTTTCTGCCGGTTCCCCGGGTGGTTGAAGAAAACGGCAAATATGTTCTGTCAGAAAATTTTTCCGACTCCATCGGTAAACTTCATGCTTTTTACGGCAATATCGGCGTTATGATCAAGGCCTACAGTTATATCTTGAGTATGGGGCCTGAAAACCTCAAAAAGGCCAGCCAACTGGCGGTCTTAAACGCAAATTACATCAAGGATAGATTAAAAGGTGTATTTCATCTTGCTTACGACCGGCCCTGTATGCACGAATGCGTTTTTTCCGATAAATTTCAAGAGGCTGATAAGATTACAACCTTGGACATAGCCAAGCGCTTAATGGATTACGGGTTCCATCCCCCGACCATTTATTTTCCACTGGTCGTGCATGGTGCGCTTATGATCGAACCCACCGAAACCGAATCAAAAGACACCATCGATCTTTTCATTGAAGCATGCCAAGCCATCGCCAAAGAGGCCACCGAAAACCCGGATGTGTTGCGGAAAGCACCTTATCACAGCAAGCTTAAACGGCTCGACGAAACTGCCGCGGCAAGGAAGCCGTGTCTTGCAGGTTAAGCCGTGCCTGAACGAAAACTGCTATTTTCCTGCTCAACTATTTAACAAGGTCTGAACTTGGAAAAACAATCGAGTTTTCGTTCGGGTACTAAATAGAAGCATAAAAAGTGACATCCCAAACATCGGACATAAAGTATCGAACCGCTCTATTTTTGAATCTACCCGTAACAGGCTACGGGGAAGCACGCGAGTTACAGTCCAGTTTCGTGGATGCCAGAAAAAAGAATATCATTGACACGGATATTTTCATACTACTAGAACATCCTCCGGTTTTCACTTTAGGCCCTCGCAACCGAAGAATTTCTGGAAAATTTCGGCATTCCAGTCGTTCACGTTGAACGGGGCGGCAATATCACATTTCACGGACCCGGACAGCTTGTGGTCTACCCGATCATCGATCTGCGAAGTACGGGGCTAACCGTTCCGGATTATGTTTCCGGTCTCGAAGAAATTATGATTCGAACGGCTGCCGACTGGGGCATTAATGCCGGGCGCAATCCAATCAACAGGGGTGTCTGGAACAAAAACAATAAACTGGGAAGCGTTGGCATTGCGGTTCGTCGGGGAATTTCTTTCCACGGTTTTGCATTCAACGTCAATCTTTCGCTGGAGCCTTTCAACTGGATCAAACCATGCGGCCTCCAGGACATCGGTATAACCTCTATGGAACGGGAGCTTGCACGCAAGGTATCCATGAACAGGGTGCGCCAAGCCGTAACAGGCCATATCGAAGCGGTCTTCGGGATTAACCTCATAGCAACCCGTTTGTCCGAACTGCAGGAACGATTGAGCAGTCCGACATCGCTTCCGTAATTCCATTTTCTTCCAGAAAAAAGAATTAATCCGCAGCGTCCTCGGCGGCGAGAAGAAAATTTACGATAACTTCATTACCTGTTTGGTTCCGGCTTGTCCGGGTTAGGGATCGTATAGAAGACATAATGACTCAACGTCAAGAAACCAACGTAAGGGTAAAAAAACCCCCCTGGCTTAAGCGGCGTCTGCCAACAGGTTCTTCCTACGAACGGGTCCGTGCGCTCTTGAAAAAAAGCCGCCTCCACACCGTGTGCCAGGAAGCTAAATGTCCAAATGTCTGGGAGTGCTTTTCCAAACAAACCGCAACCTTTATGATCATGGACGCTCAATGTACGCGGAACTGCCGGTTCTGCGCGGTGGCCCACGGACCGACATCTGCTCCCGATCCTGAAGAACCGATGCGGGTGGCGGAGGCTGTTCAAAGATTGGAGCTAAGGTACGTTGTCATTACCTCCGTCACCCGGGACGATCTAGCGGATGGCGGGGCCTTTTTTTTCGTGGAAACGATTCATGCAATCCGCAAACAACTTTCCGATATCTTTGTGGAGGTCTTAATCCCTGATTTTCAAGGAGATGCAATGGCCCTTCAGTCAGTTGTCGCGGCTTCTCCGGATGTTTTAAACCATAACCTTGAAACGGTCTTGCGCCTTTATCCGTCAGTCCGACCGGAAGCCGATTATCATCGATCGCTCGATCTTTTAAAGCGGGTCCGCCCATACGACGCCACCATTCCAACAAAGTCAGGCCTCATGCTCGGTCTGGGAGAGTATCCCGGGGAAATCCGAAAAACCTTTGAGGATCTTCTTGAAGCGGGTTGCAGCATCCTGACATTGGGTCAATATCTTCAACCCACCCAAGCACATTTACAGGTTGAACGGTTTGTTCCTCCTGAAGAATTTGATCACTGGCGGCAAACCGCCCTTAAAATGGGCTTTTCGGCGGTTGCCAGCGGCCCGTTTGTGAGAAGTTCTTACCATGCAAAAGAAATTTATGAAGGACTCATAAAAAAACCTTGAAAACCTGAAAGCATCGACAGTCGTTCCGGCGGGAAATCCTCACCAAAAGACGGTTCTTCATACATCGGTAACTTCTCAAAAACTTATGGTTAAACGGTTAAACCTACCAGCGGAGTCATCCGGTCATTTTTTTCAATGCGGGCAACTGTTTGAAATAAATTGTTGATTGTAGCCTGTTTGTGCTAAGCAACACACTCATTTTAGATCCCGTGCGCGGGGCACTGTTAGGCGCCCTTAACGGCAAGTTTTGGCCGTATTGAAAAAAATTACCGGATGGCGTAGCGGGTCTACCGAACTTATTGAGAAGTTACATACATCGGTGTATTGACATATTTTTACGCAGGTATTATTGTTTAATAAAACTCAAGTGTTGCACCACTATTTCGTACAAGGTTTTGAAATATTTTAGTGTTGACAGAAAAATAGCTGTTTAAAAGAAGTCCGAATTACTTGATGATTTCCTAATATATTCTGAGACCTTTGCAAAACTTGAGAAGACAATTAAACCCTGATTGAGACTTACATCATGCGCTTAAGTGAAATGAAAGAAGGCCAAACCGGAACCATTATCCACATCGGTGGCCACAGCCTTCTGAGAAGAAGGATCCTTGAAATGGGTATCTTAAAAGGCACCGAGGTATATGTGGAAAAATATGCACCTTTAAAGGATCCTCTCGAACTGATTGTTAAGGGTTATCATGTATCCCTGAGGGTTGAAGAAGCAGCCAACATATCGATGGATAACGTAAAATAGGACGCCCATCATGCAGCCAAAGAGTTTCACGATCGCCCTTGCCGGCAACCCCAATTCAGGGAAAACGACCATCTTCAATAACATTACCGGAACAAGACAGAAAGTTGGCAACTGGCCGGGTGTCACCGTTGAGAAAAAAGAAGGGCATGTGCGTAAGTTTGGTTATGATGTCAAAATTATCGACCTCCCCGGAACCTACAGCCTAACCCCATTTTCCATCGAAGAGATCATCACAAGAGATTATATCCTGGACGAAAACCCGGATGTGGTGGTTGATATTATTGACGCCTCCAACCTGGAACGAAGCCTTTACCTTGCAACGCAATTAAGGGAACTAGATTGCAAGGTTTTATTTGCCTTGAACATGGCCGATCTATCCCGAGCCCGGGGTAACAAAATTGATGATGATAAACTCTCGGAACTTCTTGCGGTACCGGTTGTTTTTACAGTCGGAAATAAGAATGAAGGCATTGACACCCTTTTAAAGGCAGCCCTTGACCTGGCGGATTCGAGTTTTAAGATCCCGCAAAAACGCAGGGTGAAGTACAGCAACGACATTGAGGCGGCGATCTCGGAACTCAAAAGTCATATCGAAAATAAAATCGTTGATACATTTCCCTACAATGTCCGCTGGACGGCCATAAAACTCCTTGAAGACGACAATATCGTTAAAGAACGTGTGCGCCAAAAGGCGGGCGCAAGTGGGGGTGATATTCTCCGTGAGGCCCAAGAGCTTCGCAAACATCTTACCGGCCGTTTCGATGATGACCCGCAGATTATAATGACGGATGAGCGCTACGGGTTTATCGCCGGAATTATAAAAGAAGTCCTGACAACTTCTACAAAAGAACGCGTCGATATATCCCGTAAGGTGGACCTGGTCTTGACAAACCGATTTTTAGGGTTTCCAATCTTCATCTTCTTTATCTGGGCCATCTTCCAGCTAACTTTTACCTTCGGTGAGTATCCCAAGGAATGGATCGGAAGCGGGATCCATCTGCTGACAGGGATATTAAACGGCGTGCTGCCGAATAGTATCCTAAAGGATCTTCTTTTAAACGGAATCATTGCCGGCGTCGGTAGCGTCATCATCTTTCTGCCCAACATTCTGATCTTGTTTTTCTGTATCGCCATTTTTGAAGACACCGGCTATATGTCCAGGGCCGCTTTTCTCATGGACAAAATCATGCATCTAATCGGGCTCCACGGGAAATCTTTTATTCCCATGCTGATGGGATTCGGCTGCAATGTCCCCGCCATCATGGCCTCCCGGACTCTCGAAAGTGAAAAGGACCGTATCCTTACCGTTCTAATTACGCCTTTTATGTCATGCTCGGCAAAGCTACCGGTTTATATTGTATTGGCGGGAGCTTTTTTTGGCCCCAGAGCCGGGACGGTTATCTTTTGCATCTATCTTTTCGGCATCATCCTTTCCATTGCCACAGGCCGCTTTTTTCGATCCACTTTTCTAAGAGGCGACGACGCACCATTTGTCATGGAGCTGCCGCCCTACAGGGTTCCGATGATGAAAAGCCTTTTGATCCACATGTGGGATCGCGGCAAGATATTCCTCAAGAAAATGGGCGGCATTATCCTTGTCGGCTCCATTGTGGTATGGGTACTTTCAACATTTCCCCGAACCATTGAATTCGATTCTGATTACGAAACAGAAACAAATAAAGTTAATGCATCCTACCAAGCTGAAATCTCAAATGCCGACAAAATTACCGTACAGGCTTTAGAAAAACAGCGAGCGACTGCAATCCTAAAAATTTCTAATGCCCAAAAAATGGAGGCGACTGAAAAATCTTTCCTGGGCTCTCTTGGGAAATTGATTGCCCCGGTATTTGCACCCATCGGCGTTGACTGGCGTGGCGGTGTGGCTCTGCTTACCGGCTTTGTTGCCAAAGAAATCGTGGTGAGTACCCTGGGCGTATTGTATTCCGTTGAAGAAGAAGCGGAATCAGGGGCGCTGAAGCAGGCCCTGTTATCCTCTGAGATGACCCCGTTATCCGCCCTGTCCATGATGATCTTTGTTTTGCTCTATCTCCCATGCCTTGCAACGATTGCTGTCATACGGCGTGAAACGTCACTTAAGTGGATGATGATCAGCATTGTTTATAGTACCTCTATTGCCTGGATTATGGCCTTGTTCGCCTATCAGGGCGGGAAGGCGATCGGTCTGGTCTAATGAGCCGGTTCCAAGAAATATTTTGCTTGACTTTCCCTTTTTACCATTGGACAATCCGAACGTCGTTCAGGTGCCCCTCTGAAGCTTAATAGGAAACCCCGTATAATCGGGGACGGGCCCGCCGCTGTGACCCCGCCCTTTTCTGTTTATATTAGAAAAGGGAACCCTTTTAGCCTAGTACGCCACTGTCTAAATTTGGTGGAATAGAAAGTTAGAAAAATCGTTAAATCGTTGGAAGATGAGGCCCAATCGATTGCCTGATTGACCATTTCAGCATTCACCGATTTAACGAATTCACCAGGGATGGGAAGGCTGCTAAAAGGGCGGGGGAGTCAGAAGACCTGCCTGGACAAACGGCCTCTATAGCGTGGAACCTTGGGAGTCGATTTTTCTGTGGATGAAAAAAGGACATCCCCAACCTGTCGGTTTTGGGGATTTTTTTGTTAAGATGAAAAACAGATGGTTGATTATAATTTATCTTGTTGTCCCCTTACTGTTCTCATCGATTAGCGCCCAGGGGGCCGCAAGAACCGTTATAGATCAAATGGGGCGCAAGGTCACGATAGCGCTGGACCCCCAACGGGTCGTATCGCTTTCACCCAGCATAACGGAAAATATTTTTGCCATCGGCCAGGAATACCGTTTAAAAGGGATTACCCGGTTCAGTGATTATCCCCCCGCAACCGCAGACATTCCCAAAGTAGGTTCATACACCCGCCTCAATCTCGAAAAAATAGTGGCTCTAAAGCCGGATTTATGCATTGCGCTCAAAGACGGAAACCCCATCGGAATAATTGATCGTCTGGAATCCTTAAACATACCTGTCTTTGCAACGGATCCCAGGAACCTGGACGGGGTATTGGAAACCATTCGCGAAATAGGCCTTATTCTAAATTCAAAAGATAAGGCCAAATTGCTGGTCAATAAACTGCAGGCCCGCATTGATAAAGTAAAATTCCTTGTCGCTAAAACCGATACGAAACCCCGCGTTTTTTTCCAGATCGGTATCACCCCCATTGTCTCCGCAGGCACAAACACCTTTATCAACGAACTCATCACCCTGGCCGGCGGGGAAAATGTCTCCGCCGGTGCAACCCCCTATCCGCGCTTCAGCCGGGAACAGGTTCTGGGATTAGAACCGGAAGTATTTATTATTACCTCCATGGCAAGGGGTGGCGATTTTGAGGAGATGAAAGCCTGGTGGAGCCGGTGGCCGAACATGCCTGCGGTTCGAAACAACCGAATCTATCTAATGGACTCCAATGTGTTGGATCGGGCCACCCCGCGCATGGTTGACGGTCTTGAAATGCTGCTGCAACACATCCATCCTGGTATGATCGAGGAAACAAAGTGAATTCCAAGGCCTCATCCCTTTTGACACGTCTTCTGGCGGTTTCCTTTCTTTCGCTGATCGTCCTTTTGGTGGCCATCATTCTTGGTCTCGCCATGGGATCGACTGAAAGCAGCATCAATGAGATCTTTCAATCCCTGCTTGGAAAAGGTACAGAAGGCTCCATGCTGACCGCCATCATCTGGCAAATACGCTTTCCCCGGGTGCTCCTGGCGGCCCTGGTGGGGGCAACGCTTTCACTGGGAGGGCTTGTTTTCCAGGCACTGCTTCGAAACCCTCTGGCCGAGCCTTATATTCTGGGAATATCTGGCGGTTCTGCAATCGGGGCCATCATCGGCATTCTGATCGGTTGGTCCCGTTTTCCGGGCGTAACTTTGAGCGCCTTTGCCGGCAGTATGACCACGCTACTTATCGTTTTGATCATGTCCACCGGAAGAACCATTCTGAAAAAAGATTCTCTGCTCCTGTCGGGTGTAATGATCAATGCATTTTGTTCAGCGATCATCATGTTTCTGATTTCCATGACCCAGGACGCCAAACTTCACAATATCATGTTCTGGCTCATGGGTGATCTGTCAATGGCGGACATCGAACAGGTCGGAATTCTTGCGGCTATGCTTCTGCCCGGTTTCATTCTGCTTTTCTGGCTTTCCCATTCCATGAATCTGCTGCTCATGGGCAAGGAGATGGCCCAGTCCATGGGGGTCAATATCAAGGCCGTAACCGTGACGCTGCTCTTATCGACATCATTTATGGTCAGCGCAACCGTCAGTCATTGCGGCCCTTTGGGTTTTGTCGGTTTGGTAATACCACACCTGCTTAGGCTTATTCTGGGGCCTGATCACCGCATACTGGTTCCGGCATGTATTTTGGGTGGTAGCGCCTATATGGTGATTTGCGATCTGCTTGCAAGAATTCTTCCGCAACATGGTGAAATGCCCGCCGGGGTGGTCACCGCACTGATCGGCGCACCGCTTTTTATCTTTTTACTGAAAAGAGCACGGCGATGAATATTGCGATTGAGACCCATAACCTGAGCCATTCTTACGGGAGCCTGCCGGTGCTGTCTAATATTTCCTTTTCGGTTCAAAAAGGAGATTTTTTTATCATCATCGGACCCAATGGTTCGGGCAAAACCACCTTGATGAAAACGATTTCCGGAATCGAAAAATTTCAAAATGGCCGATTGAAAATTCTGGAGCATCCGATGCGCCATTATTCCCGCAAAGCGCTGGCCCGAACCATCGCTTTTGTTCCCCAGATGGTTCTGGAGGACATTCCATTTACCGTCATGGAAGTGGTCCTCATGGGCCGCTCGCCCCATCTCGGGATCCTCGGCATGGAAGAAAAGGAAGACCTGGAAATCGCCAAACAGGCCATGGCCTTTACGCAAGTGGAATATCTTGCCGGTCGCAAACTGGACCAACTCAGCGGCGGCGAACGCCAGCGGGTCTTCATCGCCAGGGCCATTTGCCAGGAACCGCAGATCATTCTGCTGGATGAACCCACGGCGTCTTTAGACCTTGCCCATCAGGTGCGGGTCATGGATTTGATGGAGAGGCTGAAGGAGGAAAAAGGTGCCACCGTTGTGATGGTATCCCATGACGTAAATCTGGCTTCCATGTACGGCGATCGTTTGCTCCTGCTCAAAGACGGACAGGTTGTAAGTATAGGCTCCCCCTCCGAAGTCCTTACGT
>JAFDFH010000542.1 GCA_019309945.1 Deltaproteobacteria bacterium | reverse complement strand
ACTTGTTTCAAACATCAATTCGTTATTTCCATGGTAAATATAGCTTCCAATAATGCCGTACATCCAGCCATCTTCTTCCATGAAATGATCTTCTTGATAATCAATATATCGGGTATCACCACTCCCGGTCACAAGACGCGTGATTTTCCATTCTCCATTTCCGAGATTGATTAACTCTACACGGTCACCCTTTATGCAACCCCCAATCTTAGATGGATCTTTTACAGTTGCCATAATGATACTACCCTTTGGTGTGGTTGCCAAATCAACGTTAGCGTAATCGGAATCAGGTTGAATCCCAAGAACCTGTTGCAAGCTCACCGCGTTCGCATCATTCATGGCGTTGGCATTTAGAGTAAAATAAAAAATGGGTATTATGGCCCATACAAAAATGGCATACAAATAAGATTTGTTTTTCATCTTCTTTTCTTTCAAAGTTCAATGGGTTGAAGGAAATCTATCAAGATACAAATATTATATTTCTGTCAAGTCCGTCCGATGCTACCTCAGCAATTCTCGGTGAAGAGCCAGAAAAGGGCTAAGGTGCAATTTTTAAACAAAATTAGAGCAAAGGGGGCAGATGAAGTGAATTGAGCCTGCCTTTTAAGCTGGAAGAAGCGAAAATTTTTAACAGATCTGATCCGATACGGGCCGACAAAAAACAGATATCCTATAAATTCATATCGTTCAGACAGTTTTCTTTAAATCGGAGTAGTCAAAGCTATGGCGGCATGAGTTCGGGTGGATCTAATATGTAAGCCAGCATGTGTTCAAAATTTCTGAACACGAGAATTCGGAAAGTACAGCGCAGCTGGTTCCAGTATTCTTTGAGCGAAGTAAATTTTTTGTGCCGAACCGTTTGATATAGACGATCCGTGAGTTGTAAAATCTGATGGACATAAAAGGCCAACAGGTTGAGCACAAAGAAGATCATTGACAGGTTGCGTTGTCCGTGACCGAAGTTGTGCTCGATATGATAGCCTTGGTTCTTGAGGGTATTGAAAGTTTCGTTTTCGATTTTCCACCGTGCCCGGCCGCCTTTAACCAGGGTGACCACATTATTTTTATCAACATGAATATCGGTAACCCAGCTGTTTTTATAGTTGATCTTGCCGGTTTTCGATACAATCCGGTATTGAAAGAAGTTGACAAGGTCAGCATCTTTTGTACCGTTTAAGGGTACTTGATTGATCCATTGATAGTAATGTCGGCGACCTTTTGCATCGCAAAGTTCCAAACTTTTGCCGTCACCCAATTGGGTCAACTCGTTGACCCACTCGAACAAGATTTTATGATCAGTAGGTTTGGCTACCAGAATAAAAGACATCTTTGCTTTTTTCAACTCATCAATAAAGGGTTGCTTTGAGTAAAGATCATCGGCGGTGATGGTGACTTTCATCTTTGGATAAGTTTTTCTAATGTTGTGAACGACCCGCTTGCCGGCATTGATTTCACAATCTTGTTTCTTCGTGCCGTCTCGATTGCTGATCTGTTCCGGTGAAAGAGGAATCACTTGCCGCATATCGGGATGAACAATGACCGATTGAAGGATTTGATGATGATATCGGTTGATGCCCTTGGATTGGGTGACCAGGCAATGGGGACAATGGATATTTTGAGAAGAAAAATATTCCGATCCGTCTATGGATACCAAGTACATGCTGTCGAAAAATTGGTAATTGGTAAGGTGTTTACCCCTTTGTAACCGGTGGAGAAAATCTGGAAATATGCCGTCTAATTCAGCAACTTCGATAGCGTCTAAAATCTCTCTCATTTGAGAGTCTTTCGGAATATCGCTGACACCAAAGACTGTGGTTAAATTGTTCTTTTGAATTTTGTCCTGTAAACGCTGTTGAAAAGTCAAAATGGAGGGATCTTGAAAAAACATCATGGCAAAGCCGCTCATGAGGCAGTCGTGCAGAATGTAACGGACTTTACCGTGTTGTCTTCGGTCGTCCATCTGCCCGAAATGCTCGGAAAGCGCCTTTTTGAGAGCAGTGAAGCTGAGATGTTTTTTGTAATGCACCTAAAACCCCTGTCTATTGTATAAGCTTCTGATATATATACAATAAA
>JAFDFH010000172.1 GCA_019309945.1 Deltaproteobacteria bacterium | reverse complement strand
CATATCTTATGCATCACCTCAGGATTATTTAAGTTTATTTTCGGAGTAGCAACATCATTCACTATTGGTAATCGGGTCGGTCATTACCTAACGGGTCAACATGTTACTGTATCCTCAGAACGGTTCATGGTGCTTCTAATCGATGGGAATGAAGGATGGGAAGCTAATGCATTTACCTTCAAAGCTCTCCCGAATGCGCTGAAGATCAAATGCTAAGGGTTCACGAAAAAACAAGTTCGCAATTTTAGGCGTTGAGGCGCCCGGCCGGCAAGGCGCGAAAGCGCAGGAATATCTGGCATATTCCGAGTTTTCGCAACGCAGCCAGGCGGGAGGCATCGGCGTATAAAATGTAAAGTTATTTTTGAGTGTCGAGATCAAGGCCTGCGAAAAATTTTACCGCAGGCATATAGTTGATATTCCGAGGATAAAATTTTGAGCATAACGCAGAGATCGGGCAAAAAGACCGTTTCTGGATAGGCACTGATTAGATTTTCCCAGAGTGGGTGTGGTATTAAAACCCGAAGAATTTAAATGTTCTTATTCGGTAAAAGCGTTCCCGGGCAGATGCTGTTTTCACCGAATTTTTCAGATACAGAATCCAGAGCTATGTTTAAATCCCTTCTTTTTTGGGATATCTGAGCCTGGTGAAAAAGGGAAAGCTGTTCGGCAGAGCTGAGAGAGCTGAGTTGCGATAGGGCGACTCCGAAAAGCCGGACAGGCCTTTTGCCAACAGCTGTTTTTTTCAGAAGCCGGCAAATTGCTGAGTAAATTTCTGAACCGTCATCAGTTGATTTTGGCAATGTTTCCGACCGGGTTATTTGATTAAAATCATTATATTTTACTTTTAAGGTAATGGTTTTGCCTGTAATGCAATGCCGGCGTGACCTGCGAGCGACTTTATTTGACAGAGATAAAAGCTCTTTTTGTGCTTCATCCAAATCAATGATGTCCTGGGCAAAAGTCAACTCATGGCCGATAGATTTCACATCATGGCCTGTTATTACATTTCTTTCATCTATTCCCATAGATAACAAATGCATTTTGAGCCCGTTTTTTCCGAATTTTCGCTCTAAAACTTCAACCGGCATTCTGCTCAAGTCACCGATGGTCTGAATACCAAGCTGGCTTAATGTGTTTTGCGTTGCTTTTCCAACACCCCACATTTTATTTATGGGAAGCGGATCTAAAAAATCCTTAATCATGTCAGGAGCTACAACGGTCAGGCCGTCAGGCTTGTCCATATCAGAGGCAATCTTTGCTACAAACTTGGATGGAGCCACTCCGGCTGAAATTGTAAGGCCTGTTTCTTTAACAACCGTCTGTTTAATCTTTTTAGCAATCTCTACTGGCTGACCAAAAAGGCGCATAGAGCCATCGACATCTAAAAATGCTTCATCTATGGATAAAGGTTCAACCAATGGAGTGAAACGATAGAATATTTTAAATACCTGTTCGGATACTTCTTTGTATCTTGACATCCTGACCGGTAAAAAGATTCCTTTGGGGCAAAGCCGCATGGCTGTGAATATAGGCTGGGCTGAACGGACACCGAATTTTCGAGCTTCATATGAGGCCGATGATACCACCCCTCTTTGCATAGGACCGCCTACAATAACCGGCTTTCCTTTTAATTCCGGATTGTCCAGTACCTCGACCGCCGGATAAAAAGCATCCATATCCAGATGAATGATTGCCTTTGGTTTTGCCTTTTCAACCATCTTAGAGCGCCTTAGAAAAAACAGCTGATTTTTTTGTAACTTCTCAAAAACTTATGGTTAAACCTACCAGAACATATTGAAAAGTTACATTTTTTTCAGGGAATAAAAATATCGATCCTAAACGGCTTGATAAAATTCTGGTTGATTCAATATCTGTTCAATCACTTTCTTCATTCGAATAAAATGAGCCCCTTTCCAAAATATTTTGCCACAGAATTTACAGTGAGTGTATTCATCACAAAAATGTCTCGTTTTTGGCGGGATTCTGTCTATAATTTTTTCTTTTGGGACGCTTTCTAACAGGTTGTTGCAGAGCAGACATCTTGAAAAAGGCCTTATCCGATCTGTGATATCCAAATAATCTAAGATTCGCTTTATCTGCTTTTCGGTTGTTCCCGGGCGTATAAAGATTCCGTGGGTTACTTTTTTAAATTTGAGGAGCTTTTTGCTTTTTGTTAGTATTATCCTGCTCTCTTTTTGGGATATCTCAATTATTTTCTGGATGGAGACAGTTGGATCGAAATAAACGTCAAACCCCAATACCCTCATAAATTTCACTATGTCCCCCAGATTAATATCAGCTATGAATTTAGTTCTGCGAAGAGGGATTTTTCTAAGGCGGGTAACATTTTCAATATTAAGGGATTCGAAAACAGGATATACACTTACCCGGTCTTCATCTTGGAGGATGTAAGTGAAATCTACAGACTTTCCATTCGCCAAAATAAGGTCAATTTCGGTATGGGGCACTCCGAGAGCTTCGATCATGTCTTTTATTGATCTTTTGTCGGTGAAATCAGCTTTAAAATCGATCTTTTGCCGGTGCTCTGGCAAGAAGTCGTTTAATTCTTCATAAAATCGGAAGATTGCTTTTGGCATTGATTCCCCTGAAAAAAGATCTTCTTTATGTAACTATTTCAAATTTACTGAGATCCAAATCTGTGTAATCTGCAAAATCTGTGGATTCAATTCGCCATGCTCTGCCCATACTAATTTTGCCAAATGCTACCGGCTTGATTTGCAAGCTATAACTCACAATTCAAGCTTTGACACCATTCTCACAGTGATGAGACTCACGGATGATGCCACAAGGCGAACCTGGGCCGGGCACCAAAAAGTGCTTCATAGACGGTCTGCCGTCTGCTTTAGGCTGATAATCCTCTCGCGTACCTTGCGTTGAAGCTCTTCGACCGGATCGTCTTTAAACGTATCGTAGGGAATCGGCTCTCCGAATATCACCCGGGCCGTTTGGGGTATGAGATGCCAGCCTTGTTTGCTACAATATTCGAAAAAGCCGCTCAAAGCAAATGGGAGAATGTCCGCCCGGGCTGCCAAGGCCAGATGAAAAGGACCCTTTTTGAATTCTCCGATTTTTCCGGTCAGGGTACGGTGGCCTTCCGGCAGGACAACAATGGAAATGCCGGATTGCAGGACGGAGGCAGCCTGGTCCAGACTTGCGATCGCCTTTGAGAGATCGCGTCGATGGATGGGGATAACGCCCCACTTTTTAATCAGGTAACCCCACAGCGGCAGGGAAAAATGATAGGCGGCTTCGATTGCCACGATGTGCATGGGGATGGCGGCCGGTATGGCAAACAGATCGAAAAGGCTCTCGTGGTTGCCCATGATGAGATAGGAACGGCGGGGATCAAAATTTTGATACCCGCGGATTTTTAAGCGCAATCCCATTACTAAGAGTTGGAGCCGCGTCAGGATGCGAACGGCCGGATAAATCGTCCGGGGGCTAAAAAAAAGTAGCGCCGAAGCAACAATAAAGAATAAGCCGAAAAAATAGATACCTCCCAGGGACCAAAGAAAGGCCGAGCGTATGGATTTCACGCGAAATACCTCACCAGCCGAGGCAACACATTGATTGTGGTGGGAGTGGTGCCGTGAATTTCGCCGTCGGGCAGCAGCACTTTAGGCGGTGCTGTGCGGACGACGGCGCACTTACCCCTTACAACGCGAATCGCCGGGTGGTCGACGTGGGTGCCTTTGAAAATTTTGGGAAACGTGGCCAGCAGACTCAACCGGCTGAGCGGTGAAAGAATAACGGCGTCAAAGTAGCCATCGTTGATTTGCGCTTCGGGCGCCATGAGCATGTCGCCGCCGGTGTAACGGGAATTGCAAAATTCCACAAAGCAGTTGCGGCCGCTAAAAACCGTTCCGTCGATTTCCAATTCCATCCGATGAAATTGCAATCCGATCGTGCGATGAAGCACACCGATCACATAACTCAAATCGGCGGACCAGCTGAAACGAGCGGCGGTTCGGGCCGCGTCAGTAACAAACCCGAATCCCATCAAATTAACAAAGTAAAAAATATCGTCTGCCTGCGTGTAACTACAAACGTCAACCGGGACGGTGCGCTGCCGGGTGATGGCTGCAATTCCATCTTCAATAGAGTAAATTTCTAGATCTTTGGCAAAAGAATTGCCCCGGCCGACCGGGATAAGCCCGAGGGGTGGAATGGGCCGGTTACCATGAAATTTTAGTATTCCGTTAAGCACGTAATAGTTGGTACCGTCTCCCCCCATGGAGATTAACGCGTCGTATTCCTGGATGGACAGCTCCTGGACGATTTTTAAAGCGTGCCCGTGATATTCGGTTACGAACAGGTCACAGTGAATATTGTGAGCCTTTAATTGGCGGACGGCCTGATCTATAGGGCTTTCAACGTTTTTGCCTCGCATCGGCTTGGCGATTAAGGCAACTTTCATACGACCGTCCTTTTCTAATGTTTTGGCACAATCCACCCTAACGTTGCAAAAGTCGAGGATGCTGCAGATCCAAGGCGTCAATTGTGAAGCTGTAGTCATTTACCGCGAACTTTTGACAACGCTGGAGATGCGGTATTATCGGCTTTCCCGTAGGGTAAAAAACATGACAATATTATCCTGTGACATTGGAATTCACCTTTTGTTGTTTCCATTAATAGGCCCCAATTTCATCAAGATTATTGCTTTTATTGCTTTTATAACCCCTTTGGCATATTTTTTATGCAACCTTAGGGTCCAGACTGCAAGATAAAAGCCTGCGGTAATGGCCATGGATACGCCGAGAGGCGCCCATTTTTAGACCCAACAGCCCTCGCCTGAGCGATATAGCACCCCGCCTTAAGGCAATCAAGCATCGTTTACGAACATGTGAAGAAGGGATATTAAATGACCCTGTCAGGTATAGGTATCTGACGAATTAACCTTTTTACTTAGCCATCCGGCGCTTATTCAAAGACTTTTTACGAAACCGTGAACCTTGAATTCAAAATCAAAAATCACTCCGTTAAAAGTCCTGAATCTAAGACTGAGCCCACTTGCAGTTACCTGATTTTTATCTATTGAGGATCGAGTGAAATGTCGTTTCCGGTTGGAGTCGATTAAATTGACGCACCTGGTCCATGCATTCTAAGAAATGATGAAATCGATAAGCTTTCCAATAGATCAATCTTTCCCCAACGCTGATTACCACGGCGCTTCGATGCGGGCTTTGCGTTGCATAACAGATTAATATCAAATAATACATATATCAACTTATAATCTGACGTACGTCACATATTTCCTCCTAGAAACGCATATTTTCATGACCGTCCCCGTGATTTTCCTTTGTTCTCTGGTTTTGAAAGTTTAAACCTTATCCTTAACGTCCCTTTTTCAAAACTAGTTGAAGTTATCCTAAAACCTCCAATCTTTTTTGTTGAACTGACATGAGGGCCTATGCAGGGGCAGGCGTCATAATCTCCGATTTTAACGATTCTGATTTTACCACCTGCATCGGATGGAAGACGTTCAACATTATAGTAACATTTAGCTTCCTCCATCCTGATGTACTCTTCAGTAACCGCCAAATCAGCATCGATAGTATCATTGACGCGTTTTTCAATTTCTTTGATTTCATCATCACTTAGGTCTCTGTGATAATGATAGTCACACTTTGATTTTTTCTTCTCAATATGTGCGGCGAAACAACGTCCACAATCAAACATTCTATTCATTGTTTGGTTAAGAATATGCTCGGCGGAGTGCATTTCCGGGTCAAACTCTTTTTTCATTATAATGTCACTTCCGGTATGAATGTGTTATTAGCATTCTCTTCCGGATAAATCCCTGCCCACATCTCAGTATCGTGATCCTCCGTTTCAAGATCCAGGTGGGTGTGTTGGTCATATTCCTCAAAATCCTCATCACGCTGAAATGCTTCAATAAACATGAACTCGTTGATAGATACTTTTCACATGCTCCAAAGCCAATGTCGATTATTGTTTACAGTTTCTATCCCCTTAACGCATAAGGTTTTCTTTTCCGTATGAGTTCTTTGTAACCTCACCTGCATCAGCTTATGTACAATTTGTCAACCCCCCATATTCGCCCCCAGAAACGAGGATTTTTGTTCGAGATCAAGGCCTGCGAAAAATTTTACCACAGGCATATAGTTGATATTCCGAGGATAAAATTTTGAGCATAACGCAGAGATCGGGCAAAAAGAACGTTTCTGGATGGGCACTAATTAGCTTTTCATACAGTATCAAATTTGATGAATTCGTAAAAAGTAACGCTAATGGCTAAGTAAAAAGGCCCATATACAAGTTTCTGGCTGTGCTGCCACCAGCCCGTTTAAGAACGCGAGAGGGAAGAGGGTTTGTTTTTCCGGTTCTAACGGGTCCAGGGGGAGGGGGTTGAATCTGCCGATTGTTGCAGTCCGGTCAGGTTCGCCTTTGAATTGAAGAGCCTTTCACACAGCTCGCATTTTCTGTAGGTCACGATCTCGTTTGCGGGGATGCCCAGAGAAGAGGCCATGGGGGTTAGTCCCACCGTTTTGACGGCATGGTACAAACGGTTGCTTTCATACTTTTGAAACAAAGATTCGACCGAATGGTCGTTTAGGTTGCCGAGATACAAAAAGCCTGTTTGGTCAAACCGGTCGCCTGCATCGCAGCAGGCGAATATGTCGAGTTGCGGGGACAGATAGGGATTCATGTCGCATCGGTTGGCGGTATAATCGGTAAACACCTTGGGGCGGTTGAAATCACGGGCACGCCCGGAATATGATACTGCTCATGGGGCGCATCCTGTTTTGAAAAATCAGTGACAAAAGAAATGAAATAGTCGAGCCCCAGTTTTTTGCTGCTCTGAGCAGCGGAAACGATGTTTTCACGGTCCACATGTTTTTGATGCCAGCGGCTGTAGCTGATCCTGAGCTGCGCGAGACCCGCCGTCTTAAGCTCCGAAACGATATCGTCTGTGCACCGGGGCGTTTCGGCCCAAAACCCGTTGGTGACCACCCGCGAATAGATCCCGTTTTTTTTGCACACCTCCAGGAGTTCGACAATGTCGTTTAAAAACAGAAGCGGTTCCCCGGCGGTAAAGCTGATCCCCTTCACATGGGCAGAGGCCATTTCAGAGACAATCGCCCTGGCCCGGGCGAGATCCATTTTCGCTTTTTTTTGATCGTCGTCCGCGGCGACACAATGCCCGCATTTGATATTGCATTGGGTTGAATATCCGAATGCTATTTTTCTGAAACTATTCAACGTTCGACCTTACGCGCCAATTTGCCCGCGCCGTTATTACTTTTAAATGAGGATCTTCTCCAATTTAGTTGGAGAAGAGGGTCCCAGGATTCAAGGGTTTGTTTTCTAAAGACTTTATCAGCGCTTTTAACATTCTTTGGCTTTCTGCTATGTCTTTTTTTAAGTGTATCCAATTCACCTTTTTCAATTCCATCTAAAT
>JAFDFH010000541.1 GCA_019309945.1 Deltaproteobacteria bacterium | reverse complement strand
CGTTGGGGAGCAGATGAAACTAGTGTTTTGGCCCCCCAACCGTAAAGAACCAATCAAAGCCGAAGGCCAGGTTGTCTGGAGCCCCCCAAAGGGAATCGGTATAAAATTCCCAACACTACCAAGCAAAGACCTGGAGAAAATGATAGAAGCCCTTTAGTGTGTTCAACTGAACTTTCCTCTTTGACCTTACCAGTATTCTTGCTTTGACCGCTATCTAGTGTCCGTCCAGAAACAAGGATTTTTGTTCGAGATCAAGGCCTGCGAAAAATTTAACCGCAGGCATATAGTTGATATTCCGAGGATAAAATTTTGAACATAACGCAGAGATCGGGCAAAAAGACCGTTTCTGGATGGGCACTATCTAATATACAGTGTTTTATTTCCAATAGCGTATTCCGAAGACCCCACCCCTCAACGCTTAAGATTAACTTTATGTACTTTACTACCAAAAATATGAAGTTTACTTCCTAAAATATTATTTTAGTCTTTGGTGTAACTGAATATCGCCCTTTGCTATAACCGCCGACACCCCAAATATACCCACCATAATACCGTTCTAAAATATGTAAAACTTTTTATAATATGAAATTAAAGTTATAATTTTGACATTTAGTTCTCAACATATTCTGGACTGTAAAAAGTTACCGGCAAGGTAACTACTCAGAATATTTGACCATTAAGTTTTCTGATGATTTTGGCCTGATTTTTGCTTTGATATTATCATAACGTAACGAATTGCCGCCCAACTTCAACACCTACATAAAAACCATGTGACGGCCATAAACCTCCAATGGTTATATTTTAAAAGGGAGTCTGAGGCGGTATTCAATATATGTCTTCTCGAATGTGCGTGCATCTTTTCTTTCGGTCATCCTCAAAAATAACTAATAATGAGATGACTACCGGAGAAAACAACGGCATTTGGGGAAGACATCAATGAATGACCCCGCGTTAAACCACGGGTGTCAAAAACGACAATTCCTATTTTAAGGCAGTATTTTGGGAGGAAATTTACCTGACAGAAATCTGCGAAATCGGTGGATTAAAAAAACGGCTTAACCGAACAGAAAAGGCAGGATGTTTGACGATCCCTGTCTTTAAAAAAAGATTGGAATCATTCCATGATTAATTTAGTCATAGATGATGATAATGGAGGTAGACGTACAGGTATTGATAGGCGAGAATTATTCTACGCAGCTTATCTGCCTGAGCGAAGGTCCGACGAGGATCGAAGGAGCGGGTTTGATCGAAGAAGTTTAGTTGAGCGCAGCAGTGATGAGCTATTGACAGGCGATCTCATGAATTATTTTAAGGTTTGATCCGATAATTATTTCGCGACTGATTTATCAAATGCAGGGTCACTGAATACTTGGTATTCGTCAGGTACGTTTAAATTTGGCTAAAATATGGGGGAAAACTCGGCTTTGGCGAACATCCCGCCTTCAATATTTGGATGCTAATTGTTTCCGTTTATTTGACGTTTCCACATGCTAGTATTTATCTGAAACCGATATACACTTAACGCTTTCCCCTCATTCGCTTTCGGGAGGTGACTTCTTTTCATCATCGAACTCATTCTCAATTGCCTTCTTGTAGTAATGCTCCGCTCTTTCGATATTTCCCAAATTTCGATAGGAATCACCAAGCCGAGTGAGGATATTTTTATTGGTTGGATCTTGCTTTTGGATTTTTTGCCAGTACTCGGCCGCCTTATCATACTCCTGCAGACCCCTGTAAGAATCGGCTATTCCGTATAGGGCGTAGAAATCATCCTTTTCCTTGTCCAGGGCCATGTAGAAGAATTTGAGTGCCTCTTTGTATTCCTTCAGTTTGCGATAACAGTTTCCCATACTCGTGAGTACAAAGATATTGTCGTTTTGAAATTCGATGAGCTGATGCCAGTATGATAACGACTGTCGGTAGTTCCTGTTCTCGAAATAGAGATGCCCGAGCCCTGCTAGGGCGTAAGGATTTTTTGAGTCAATTGACAGCGCCGCCTTGTACTGATCAATCGCCTTTTCGAACTGTCCCGTTTTCCGGTAAGTATCGCCAAGCCTGGTGAGCGCGACGACATCAAATTCGTTCCCGGTGTAAGACAGGTACATCTCCCAAAATTCAATCACCTTGTCGAACTTCTTCAGTCCCCTATAGGTATCAGCAAGACCTCTGAGAACAAACATGTTCATCGGGTCCACCTGCAGCGCCTTGTTATAGTAATCCTCCGCCTTTTCGAACTCCCGCTGTGCCAGATATAAATCGCCTAAGCCGACAAGCGCGTAAATGTCCTTCTTGGCAAGTTTAAGGATCTTGGTGAACTCGGTTTCCGCCTCCCTGTAACGCCCCGCCTTTAAGTGCTGATAGCCGATTTTAGACATTTCGGGGATTTTTCGTCTGTTTTCATAACCCTTTTTCGGCTTTTTCATTGTGGCCTTCCTCGCTGCGTTATCTCCTCACAGCCTCTTTTTACTATGAGACTTTTGGAAAACGCCCCCTTTTGCCCAATTCCGGCGTCAGGTTCAAATTTTAATCCTCAAAATACTAACTGTATTCCTGTGGTTGAAATTTTCGCCTTCCTTGGCCTTGAACAAAATGGAACATTTTTCAAAGGTCCCACTATCATATCTTTAAAAGCTTTTGTATAATTTGGTCGGAATTTAAGAAAGCATTTTTTAATATATAACACTTTTGAAAGTTCTAAGCAACTTCAAGAGAAGAATTTTATCTTTATAATTGCTCATCTTGTTTTTAAACGTCTCTTACATATTTCATCATACCTGTACAAAAAAGATCTATCAATGAAACCTAACGTCTCTCCAATCATCAGGCCGGTCATCGAAAACTGCTATTTTCCCCAATTTCGGCGTCAGGCTCAGATTTTAATCCTCAAAATACGCTAATGTATTCCTGCGGTTAAAATCTTCGCCTTCCTTGAACTTGGAAAAACTATTTAGTTTTTGTTCGGGTACTATTTAGAAGCTATATTTTACTTCGAAAAACAATTTATCATTATCCCCGATATTTTTGTAAAGGCCTTTTTCGATTCGGTACCTGATCGCTGCCATGTTGCGAGCCCTTTCAGCAGACAAATATTTTCAAATTTTTACGGATTTATCTTAATACCAGTTATTTACTTGGCCGTATCCTCACCCGGTCCCATATTTACCGCAGAATCCAGAATGGGGCGGATGGACTTTTTTGGTTGATTTTGACCTCCATCGGATCACTCTCTTTTCGTTTTAAAAGTTCCTACCAAAATTTTACACGTAATTGAAGAAAAAAATAGAGAAACCATGAATCCTGTTATAGTGAAATTTGAAAACGAAGATTTCACAAAATATGAAGTGTGCGGATGATGACATAACGGGTAGAAAAATTTACAGGAAAAAAACAGATGGGTAAAGGTTTTAAAGCGAATCGCGCTAAGGCTTGAAAAATCGATACTTCAACAGAACATGAAATCTCTTTTGAGCACCTATCCCATTTCAACTATATCCACTTGAATACGAAAACCCAACCCGGACAATCCGAAACCAAACAAGAACTTAAAAAATGATAGACAACATCAACTGCTCAATAAACGGGCAATTCGTGCGAGGCTGAATCCCAAAAATACAATCTTAAATCAATGACATTGGTCTGCTCTTTTCCTCACAGTTCGTCTTAACAATATGTAAAACTTTTTATAATATGAAATTAAAGTTATAATTTTGATATTTAGTTCTAAACATATTCTGGACTATAAAAGATTACCCGATAAGGTAACTATTGAGGATATTTGCCGATAATTTTTTCTGATGATTTTGGCCTGATTTTTGCTTTGATATTATCATAACGTAACGAATTGCCGCCCAACTTCAACACCTATATAAAAACCTTGTGACGGCTACAAGCCTCCAATGGTTATACTTTAAAAGGGAGTCTGAGGCAGCATTCAATATATGTCTTCTCGGATGTACGTGCATCTTTTCTTCCGGTCATCCTCAAAAATAACCAATAATGAGATGACTACCGGAGAAAACAACGGCATTTAGGGAAGACATCAATGAATGACCCCGCGTTAAGCCACGGGTGTCAAAAACGACAATTCCTATTTTAAGGCAGCATGTGCGGGGAATTTTACCTGACAGATTTCGTAACATTTATCGAGTTTTTATTGAAATCGGTGTAATCTGCGAAATCGGTGGATTAAAAAAACGGCTTAACCGAACAGAAAAGGCAGGATGTTTGAC
>JAFDFH010000171.1 GCA_019309945.1 Deltaproteobacteria bacterium | reverse complement strand
GACCGGTTTAAAAGCAACCATAACTATGCGTTGAAAGAAAATCCGTAACTTCTCAATATGTTCCGGTAGGCCCGCTGCGCCATCCGGTAATTTTTTTCAAAACGGCCAAAACTTGCCGTTAAGGGCGCCTAACAGTGACCCGCGCACGGGATCTAAAATGAGTGTGTCGCTTAGCACAAACAGGCTACAATCAACGATTTATGATGTCCGGGTCTATGTAAGCCGCCCTAAACGGCTTCAAACAGTTGCCCGCTTTGAAAAAAATTACCGGATGACTCCGCTGGTAGGTTTAACCATAAGTTTTTGAGAAGTTACGAAAATCCTTTATTCTGAATTTTGAAATTCGAAAAAAATTCGAATACTAAATGACAAAATTATCCAGTGCATGAACGAACGGGGTAAAGAGAGGAACCATGATGACGACGTCTCAACGAAAAATGCGAAAAGAAACCGACAGCATGGGGGCAATGGAGGTTCCTGCTGATCGCTATTGGGGTGCTCAGACCCAGCGATCGCTGGTTTACTTTTCCATCGGGCAGGACCTGATTCCGTCGGAAGTGATCAAAGCCATCGGGATTCTCAAGAAGGCTGCCGCACTGACCAACTATAAGACAGGTGAACTGCCGGAGGATAAGGCGAAGTTGATCGTTCAGGCCGCTGAAGAAGTCATAGATGAGAAGCTGGACGGCAACTTCCCGCTTCACGTGTGGATGACTGGAAGCGGCACACAGTCCAATATGAACGTTAACGAGGTGATTGCGAACCGAGCCATTGAGTTGGCCGGCGGTGTGATGGGAAGCAAGGACCCGATCCAGCCTAATGACCACGTCAACATGTCACAGTCGTCAAATGACATCTTTCCCACGGCGATGAATATCGCCGCGGCATTAGCGATTCATGAACGTTTGATTCCCAAAGTCAAGAAACTTCGTGACGCGCTTGACGAGAAGGCGAAGTCTTGGGCTGACATCGTCAAGATCGGCCGGACGCACATGCAGGACGCTGTTCCACTGACCCTCGGCCAGGAGTTTTCAGGCTATGTGGAGATGCTCGATGACAACCTGGAAAGGATCGCGACGGCGCTTCCAGGTCTGTATAAGCTGGCAATCGGTGGCACGGCCGTCGGCACGGGTCTCAACACGGTGAAGGGCTTTGCTGAGGGCGCTGCGGGGAACATTGCGGAGATAACCGGTTTACCTTTCGTATCCGCACCAAACAAGTTTGCGGTGCAAGGCGCCCACGACGCAATCGTAATGACCAGTGCGGTTCTAAAGACCCTGGCTGTTTCGCTGTATAAGATTGCAAATGATATTCGGCTTCTCAGTTGTGGGCCGCGAGCTGGTTTGCACGAGCTGGATATTCCATCTAACGAGCCGGGTTCATCGATTATGCCCGGGAAAGTGAATCCAACCCAATGTGAAGCCATGACAATGGTTGCGGTTCAGGTCATGGGCTATGATGCTGCCGTTGCGTTTGCCGGCGCAGGAGGTTACCTGGAGATGAATGTCTACAAGCCGGTAATGATCTTCAATGTGATTCAGTCGATCCGGATTCTCTCCGATAGCTGCAACAACTTTACGGACTTCCTGGTTGTCGGAATGCAACCGAATAAGGAACAGATCGACAACTTCCTGCACCGCTCGCTGATGCTCGTTACCGCCCTGAGTCCGGTGATCGGGTACGACAAGGCTTCACAGATCGCCCACCTGGCCAATGACAAGGGACTGACACTCAAAGAGGCCGCCATGGAACTTGGATACATTTCCTCCGAAGAGTTTGATCACATTGTGGATCCTTCCAAGATGACACATCCTGAACCCCGAACTCCGTGAACGCTTACAAAGACGGTGTTTCCAGGAACCTTAAGGCTATCGGCGGAGGATCTCATAGAGATACTGGCTGTATTGGAGGAATTCGCGGGATTCTTTTTTTCTGGGCCGTTTCAAATCCACATGAATCTCCTCCTGGACGCGCCCGGGATCCTTATCCATAACCAGAATTCTGTCCGCCAGGGTAACGGCTTCGTTAACATCATGGGTAACGAAAAGGACCGTATGGGATAATTTCTCCCAGAGTGACAAAAGAAGGTTTTGCATTTCTTCACGGGTATAAGTGTCCAGAGAAGCAAAGGGTTCATCCATTAGCAGGATATCGGGTTTAAGAACAAGAACCCTGGCCAAAGCCACCCGTTGTTTCATTCCACCGGAAATCTCCCTGGGAAGGTAATTCTTAAATTCAGTTAACCCTACGAGGGCAAGGAATAGATCGACTTCCTCCCGAATTACATTCTTTTCCCTTGTTTGAGGTTTCAGGCCAAAGGCGATATTTTCCTGTACCGTCAGCCAGGGGAACAGCGTATCTTCCTGAAAGACAACACAGCGATCAGGGCCTGGAGTTGTAACGGACTGACCGTTTAACAATACAGTGCCGGAACTGGGTGGAATAAAACCGGCCAGAATTTTCAACAGCGTCGATTTCCCACATCCGCTGCGCCCCAAAATGCAAATCAATTCGCCGTTTGCGGCCGTAAAATTGATTCCCTCCAGTACATTCAGATACGTGTCGTTAACTTGAAAAACTTTTCTCAGATTGCTTATTTCAAGAATGGTTGCTCTGGTTTTGGTGATCTTTTGCGGAGAGACAACTTTTAATTTTGCTTTCACGGCATTCTCCTGGCGCTTTTGAAACAAAAATTCATTGAGAACTTGAGGAGTTGGTCGCTTATTCTACCGATGATAGCGATAACGATAATACCCACAACAATAATGTCGATGCGACCTAACATGCGTGCGTCCATGATGATGGCTCCGAGACCGTTGGGGACCCCTGTGAGTTCCCCCAGAACAAGGTAAGCCCAGGAGATACCCAGGCCCAAACGCAGTCCCGTCATAATGTGGGGCATTGCACCTGGCAGCAAAATCGCAAAGGTGCCCCGCAGTCTTCTGACCCCCATCATTGCGCCGGCCTGCAAAAGAAGCGGGTCAACTTGTCTCGCTCCTGCAGCCGCATTGAGATAAATCGGGAAAAAAGCGGCCAATGCGACCAGAAATATCGTCGTCTTTACACCGATGCCAAACCAAATCATGGCCAGCGGAAGCCAACTGATACCGGGTACCGCTCGCAACGCATTGATGGAGGTGCTCATGAGCTTCTGGACAACCGCGAGACGTCCGGAAATGATTCCCAGGGGAAGACCCAGGATAACAGCAACAGCAAATCCGCTGAAAACCCGGACCAGGCTTGCCATTGCATCACCGGCAAACCGACCGGCATAGGGTGCTTCGCCGGGATTTCCAAATATGTAATTGTAACCTGCTTTTCCGATTTCAAAAGGATGGGGAAGCAGATAGGTCGGAACAAATCCTGTTTCGCTGACGGCCATCCAGACAAGGAAAACCGCGGCCGGTATGATCCAAGGCAATAAGCCCTGAAAGCCGTTTATTCGGTTTGGTTTATTCACCGTACTCAATTATTTTTTTTTGATTCGCTTAACAAACGTTAGGTCGAAGAGTTTATCGTAATCCGGCTGTTTCTCGATGACCCTCAGGGCCTGCATCCGCTCTCCCAGCGCTCGAGTCTTTTGAATAAAAGACGCATCTATGTCCCAGGCCAGTTCCATATTTCCGGCGGCTTTTTTTAGTATCGGCAGCGGGGTCCCGAACTCGGCGGCTTTTTTCAGCCACACATCTGTGTGCGCCATCAAATATTTTGTTGAGCGTACGTGGGCCACTACCAGTTGATAAACAAGGGCTGGATTTTCCCTGATAGTTTTTCGCTTTACCAGCATTCCCGCATTGATGGTGCCAATCGATTCCCCATAATAGGGATAGGACAAAATCCTTCCGTAACCCTGATGTACCGCAATTGTAGGAAAGGGTTCCCCGGAAAGAAAGGCATCAATGCCGCCCCTGGCAAGGGCTGTTCCCATATCAAAAAAGTCAACCCGGGTCAGTCGTACGTCTTTGCCCGGTGAAAGTCCCTGACGGGTCAGAGTATCTCTTAAAAGAATCTCGTGCATGGTACCGGGTACATAGCCGATCCGCTTGGCCTTCAAATCCTTTACGGTATTGATTTCCCCTCCTTTTCTAACCACCAGGGCCGAGCATTTATTACAAAGAGCTGCCACTAAAACGACAGGCTGTCCTCTTGAAGCGGAATGGATCGCATGGGCGATGGTGGTGCCGCACATATCGAGGCTGCCTGCGAGAAGCGCCACCTTTTGATCCGAAGGATTGGTAAACGAATAGACTTCACTTTTGATGGCGGGCGATAAAAATCTGGAATAAAAAAAGGGTTGGATCGTCTGGGCTGTTTTCCAGGTTCCCACCCGGAACTCTGTCGCCATCAAAAACCCGGGTAAAAAAAAGAGTAGCAAGATCCATTGCAAAAGCACGATCACAAGTTTTTTCTTAATATTTTGCATGAATGAATATCCTAACCCGGACGAGCCGGAACCAAAAATATTTGCCACCAAGTCACAAAGACACGAAGGGTTTTATTTTTTATTCTTTCTTAGTGTCTTGGGGCCTTTGTGGCGAGAAGAAAAAAGTTTTGCCATAAAAAGCACAAAATTTACAACTAAGGAACTAATTACAGGTTCTGATTTTTGGTAAGCCCTGAACCGTTGAACCCGTAAGCGGTTACAGAAAACAATTGGATTTCAAATCAGGGTTCCAGCCCATTTCCATTTGCATCGCTTTGCAAGCGGTTATCCCCTTGCCCCTTCCTTGGGCTGTATCTGCCGTACCATCCCGTGGGCTTGCGCCGACTTCCGGGAAAAAAAGGTTCGCTCCCGCAATCAGTGACGCCGTGTTGGGTTCATGGGTACAGTGAGCCTTGGGCCCATTCCCCATGACCAGACGACTGACCGCAACCATCCTGGCCATTTCAAGTTCACTGATCATACCGTATTTTTCCATAGGGGAGCCCGGAAAATTGATGCGTCGCATGACGCCGCTATAGGTCGCACCGTGGTCTTTGGCCAGGAACATAAGGTTAACAATTTCTTCTTTACTGTGTTCCGGGCCCACAGGTTCAACGCAGTTCATCCAGCGTAGACCTACATCATTTAAAACGGTGATGGTCCGGATGCGTTTTTCAACTTTTAAAGGTGTAACGATTCCCTCACCCAACCGTACGGCATGGTAAGCGCCGTCAAAACCGGCATCTAAAAGTTTTGCTGCTTCCCGATGATCGATGTCGCGTGTGTTGGCCACCAGAGGAATGGCGACTTTTTTATTCAACATTCTTCCAATTTCCAGAAGTCGCTCAAAGGAGTAAGTTCCCGTCGTCATGACGTTCAGGGCATCGGCGGATTGTGATTCCGCCAACCTGGCCCAGTCCATAATATCCGCCTCAGGGAATTCAGTTCGTTCAGTGAAGATACCGGCTTTCTCAGCAAGGGAGCAGAAAGTGCAATTCAGCGGACAAGGTGCCACATTAATGCCGATATGTAGGTGGTTTTCGCCTTTACCGTTATAGTGTTTTCGGGAAAGCCGGGTGGCGGTTTCCATGAGGGCATAGGTTTCTCTGGAATGAAGTTCCAGCCCCATCAGCGTCAGGGCCTCTTCTCTTTTGATGCTTTGATTGTCACCGCCCTTAGTTAGAATATCCGCTATTCTCGCTGAAATTCGCCAGCCCATGTCCAATAATCTCCCATTTTTTCTCACTCAAATGTGTAACTTCTCAATAAGTTCGGCAGGCCCGCTACGCCATTCGGTAATTTTTTTCAATACGGCCAAAACTTGCCGTTAAGGGCGCCTAACAGTGCCCCGCGCACGGAATCGAAAATGAGTGTGTCGCTTAGCACAAACAGGCTACAATCAACAATTTATTCTGTTCGGGTCACTGTAAGCCGCCCTAAACGGCTTCAAACAGTTGCCCGCTTTGAAAAAAATTACCGGATGACTCCGCTGGTAGGTTTAACCGTTTAACCATAAGTTTTTGAGAA
>JAFDFH010000170.1 GCA_019309945.1 Deltaproteobacteria bacterium | reverse complement strand
AATAGCCGGTATTAAAAGATCGGCCTCTGTTTTTTCTTTAGGCTCACTTGCATGCGAGTTTCAGACATTTTATATTTTATTATCAGTGGGCGCGTCTTTTATCATCTGGTTCCAAAGAACTTCCGGATGGCGCAGCGGATCTTACGAAACATATTGAAAAGATACCAAAACTATTCCCACAGGGCATCCCTTAGCCCTGAGGTCCGTACAATTTTTTGTTTAATCGCGGTGATGCAGATTTTTTCGGGGCCCCATATCGAAACCTTCCTCCGTGCCCTGGTGATCGCGGTATAGATCAGTTCCCTGGTTAAAACAGGATAGTTTTTATCCGGCAAAACAAGCAGAACCTCTTCGAATTCCGATCCCTGACTCTTATGTACCGTCATTGCATAGGCGGTTTCATGATCAGCAATCCGTTGGGGTAAAAATCGTCTGAGTTCACCGGAAGTACCAGGGAAAAATGCGTATAGATCCTCGCTGCCTGAACCTTGAACAGACATGATTATTCCAAGGTCACCGTTAAAAAGCCCCAGATGATAGTCGTTGCGGATTATCAGAATCGGTTTTCCCCTATACCATTGTTTGCCCGGGGATATGAGACCTTGCTGCACCAAAACACGCTCCGCGACTTTATTGAGGGCTTCGACTCCAAAGGGTCCTTTTTTCAGAGCGCACAATATCTTGAACCGGTTCAATAATTCAAGCGCCTTTCTCGGGTCATCTGTTTTAAGATACGCTGAATGCCATGCAAGGATTCGTTTTGTAAATTTTCGGGTCAGATCATTGGGTAGTGTAAACTTTCCCCATTCGATACTTTTGTCACCTTTTAATGGATTCAACAATTTGATTGCCGTATCCGCATCGCCCTGGTTTACGGACCGGCTTAATCCATAAATACCACTGCCCTCAGCAAAACGATAATTTTTTTTAAGCAAGACGATGCAGTCTATTAATCCGGGTCGATCACCGAGTTTCCTGCCTTCTATTTCGAGCCTGGCGCCGTCTATTTTTGTCATCTTGTCAAAGAAATCCCTGGAGAATCCATGGATAATATCCCTGCCACAAATATCGCCAAGTACTGAACCCGCTTCTACAGATGCAAGTTGGTCCTTATCGCCCACAAGTATGAGCCGGGCATCGGTCGGCACTGCTTGAACCAGCTTGGACATTAACGCAAGATCGACCATAGACGCTTCATCGACCACCACAATATCGGCCGGAAGGAGATTTTCTGAATGATGATGAAAATATGGCGAACCTGGAATCGTTCTCAACATTCTGTGTATCGTATACACTTCATTAGGGATGGCTTTCCTGACATCTTCACCGCAGTCCAATGTGTCTCTGGCGTTTTTAATCGATTCCTTGAGTTTTGCGGCCGCTTTTCCGGTAGGGGCGCACAGAAAAATCCGAAGCCTCGCGCCCCTGGCTTGCTCGATAAGAAGTGCAAGGATTCTCGCAATCGTAAATGTCTTTCCGGTGCCGGGTCCTCCTGAAATGACGCAAAATCTTTTCAAGATCGATACGATTCCGGCAACTTTTTGCCAGTTGGCGGCCTTTTCCTTATCTTCCGGGAAAAGCCTCTTGATACCACGTTCCAAAAGGGGTACATCAATATCTCTAACATCTTCCTGAACACGTATCTTTATCGAATCGGAAAGCCTTTTCTCATAGTCCCAATATCGATAAAGGTAAAGTCTGTGCTTTTGATCCAGTACGAGAGGTCGGAATTCTCCCGGCCTCCCGACTGCCGGGGCTGCCAGGAGTTTATCGCGCCAAACGGAAAGTTGTGGGCAAACGATGGGTTCATTTCCGTTTTGCTTTTCAACCAGCACCTTTGCGGCCATGGCTGCAAGATCGAGGCACACATCGCCATTACCGGTGACATGGCTGGTAAGGGCCGCTCCAAGAAAAACATCCGGGTCATCATTTCCACATAGATCAGTTATAAAACCCGCAAAATATATATCTAATTCTGTTAGTAATCCTTTATTATAAATATTAGTTATATAGTCTTTATTCATGTTTAACATTAATATATTTGAAATTATTAATTATAGTAATGCCCCCAAGACACTAAGCCACAAAGATTTTTTATTTATCTAAGCATCTTAGTGCCTTCGTGGCTTTGTGGCCGAACTTTTACGAATTCATCAGTTTCAAAATCCGGAATCAGAGACTTTCCAAGCGCTTTTATCAGATCCCAGTTCGGTAGATCAGAATAGATGCCATAGGCCGGTCCTTTGTGAAGATCTACCCCCCGTATGAATACATAGAATACACCGCCGAAATGGGATTCATACCGATAACCCGGCACCCGAAGCCGCAAATATTGATGAATCGCAAGTACATACAAGTGATATTGAAGAATGTAAAAGTCTGCTTGCATACTTGCATCCAGAGAACCTTGGCGGTAATCTTCTATGCACGAACCTAAATAGTTTGATTTCCAGTCCACCAGAAAAAACCGGCCATTATGGTGAAAAATCATGTCAACATACCCTTTCATATAGCCGGCACTTGTTGAAATTGACAGTTTTTCAAGGCGTTCCGGGAAATCCTGAGAAATAGAAATACCCCCATAGTCTGTAAAAATACGCTTTAGGGTCTGAGGTGTAACCGGTTTTAAAGGGAAATAAAATTCCGCTTCATTTATCCGGGATTGGTCCGCAACCGACGAAAGCAAAATGTCCTTTCCGGATCCCGGAAGCGGCACCCCAAGAACATTCTTCAGCATCTTGCAGACCGTCTCATTCCATTTTGAGTCAAACCTGTATTCCTCCAGCTTTTTTGTTACCAGTTTTTCCTGATACTGAGGGTCTGTCGACCTAAAATCGAGATGTTCAAAGATATCATGGAAAAATATTCCAGCCCGCGTCCCTCTTGGAAATGAAAATATATCTGTTTTTCCGTATATATCCGGTGAATCAGCGTAATTACCAAGGTTGTCAGGTCTAAGCCAATAGATATCACGGAACGTGTCATGGTCCGGAAACTCAACATCAGGGGTGCTTCGGTCCTTTGCTGCAAGCCCGGACACCAGTAACGAATAACTTGAAACTTTCCAGGTGGTGTCAATCTTGCCTGAAAATTTCCTGGAATAAAGTTTTTCTTCTTTATCCATTTGGAAATTATATTCCCCTTTCCGGTCAAGGGGCAGAGGAACAACCGTAATCGTTCCTTTTGATTTGCCGGCAAGCTGTTCGAGATCGAATAGAAATTTATCGCTATCCATTTCCTGAAAGATTTTTTTCAAATTTGCCGGCGGGTTACCTTTGTCACCCAAATCCGCAGGAAGACGCCTTCCATGAAATAAATATGCCATGGCGGATGTTGCAGCAGTGTTAATAAGCCCCCACACCAGATAGCACGCTTTTTGGGCCCGTGTTAAGGCTACATAAAGGAGCCTTAAATTTTCCGATAGGAGTTCATTTTGAGCACAGGCAATGCTATTGCCGTCTTCATTCGGGCTAAGATCAAGGGTCAATCGGTTCTGGGCATTCAAGTCATGGAATACAACTTCTTTATCCTTGATCAAGGATCCCTCCCATCCAAAAGGACAAAAAACGATTTCGTATTCAAGTCCCTTGCTTTTATGAATGGTTACGATTTTTACGGCAAGCGCATCACTTTCGAGACGAAGTTGATGCGCTTCAAGCCGGGGTGTTGCGGGATCTCTTTGTTCGTAAAGCCATTTAAGTAAACCGGCCATTCCCTGCTTTTTTTCAGATGATACCTGATGAAGGATTTCTGAAAGATGGAGAATATTGGTCAGGCGTCTTTCGCCATCCGGGAATGACAAGAGACGTTCTTTTATCTTTTCTTTTGTTAAAAAGACCCGAAACATTCTGATAAAACCATGCCTTTGCCACACCTCAAAATATTCCTTAAAGCGGGTCAGGCGGGGCTCCCACCATGCCGGTTCGTTTTCCAAAAAATTGAGATCATCTCCAGGAACACCCATTATATCGGTCACCAGAGCCGCCCGCAAACGTCTTTCATTGGAAGGCTCGGTGATACTTAAGAGTATGGTTTCCATTTCCATGGCTTCCGGGGAATCGAAAATGCTTTCCGAACTATAGAGAACACAAGGAATTCTTTTTTCGGAAAGGTGATCCCTGATGATTCGTGCCTGCCGGTTGGTTCGCACCAGAACAGCAATATTGCCTGCTGCAACACGGGTCGGAGCAGCATCCAGGGAAGGCGAAATCATACGGGCTATTTCAGAGGCAACCGTCCTTGAAATGAGTTGTACGGCTTCTGTTTTGTTAAGGAGTTTATTTTTTTTTGAAACCTTTTCAGGGATCAGATACCAAAGTTTCAAAGGCGGTTGGAGTTTCTTTTTTTCACATGAAGGCCTCTGCCCGGGGCTTCCATTTTCGAACGGAATTTCATCAAATACAAACGGCCTCGTAACATTAGAAAAAATGGTGTTGATGGCCGTAATCAGACCCGGTTCGGATCGCCAGTTACCTGCGAGCGTAAATTTACGATCCGCTTCCCTGGAAGCTTTTATATAGGAAAAAATATCAGCGCCTCGAAAGCCGTATATTGCCTGTTTGGGATCACCGATCATGTAAAGGACGCCATCTTTTGCAGGAAAGAGTCTATTAAAGATTTCATACTGGACAGAATCCGTGTCCTGGAATTCATCCACCAGAGCGGCTTTGTATTTTTGCTGTATTGCGGTTGCGAGTAAATTGCCCCCCCTGTTTTGAAGGGCTTGTTTGACCGTTATCAAAAGGTCGTCAAAGAATTGTATATTCTTATTTTTTTTCCTTTTTAAAAGTTCCTTGCTTGCAAACCTGACAAATTCGTTTTTAAGAAACAGGAGATAGGCTCCCATTTCGTTCTCAAGTGAACATCCCTGATCATACAGTTCTTCACAGATGTCAAAAACAGGGTGAGACGGTGGCGCAAGGTTCTTTTTGGCTGATGTTTTTAAATATGTTGCGGTAAATTTTTTAAAATCCGGGAACAGTGGAAAGCCGATACTTTTTAGATCCACGTATTTGTCCATTGCATGCCGTAGAGCAAAAATTTTCACGTCCCTTTTTGTAAAAGAAGGATGTTTCGGATCTGCTTTCAGGCTTCCGTATACAGTGCCGCTTAGCGAAGGATCGTTTAGTAAATGGGCCACGTCATCTCTTGAATGACGCCACGTATTTTGCAATGTTTGCAACGTTTTTTTGAAGGGTTCAAGGGATGCAAGCGATGGTTTCGCTGTTTCCGGAATGACCGTAATGTCCGGGGTCATTATTTTTGTCAGTAAATTTAAAAAATAGCTCGGCCCGGATATGCGGCTAATGGAATAGTTGATAAATTCAGGGGGGGCAAGATAAAAATATTTTCGCCAGAAATCATCTGCAACCTCCTGTAGCAGGTTTGTTTGATCGGTAATGAGTTCCGTATCAAATAAACTTCCGGTTTCAAAAGCATGCTCACTCAGTATACGCTGGCAAAAACTGTGTATGGTAAAGATGGGAACCCTGTCAAAATTGTTTAGCGCATCCTGTATCAATTGAATCGCCGGTGTGGGTTTAGCCTGCAAATCTCTAATAAGAGCCGCTTTTGTTGCTACTAGCTTTTTACGTATCCGGTCTTTAAGCTCGTCAGTTGCAGCGTTTGTAAAGGTGACCACCAGGATCTGTTCCGCTGCTAGCCGTTTTTCAATGATGAGCCTCAGGAACAGTTCGGCAATGGTAAAGGTTTTACCAGTTCCGGCGCTTGCTTCGATGAGGTTGGTTCCGACAAGAGGGGCATCTGTCAGGTTAAACGGTTCCATTGAATCAAACCTATCAACATGACGTATTCGTGTCAATTCAAGATCAGAGGTAACTACTCATGTAGTCAGGCTGAAGCTGTTTAGACTGAAGGCTGAAGGGGTCAGAAAAGCACGATTGCCGTACTTTGGCGGAAATATCTGATTCTTGCATCAAACATGGCTTTAAAATGCGCTT